>JACNKJ010000034.1 GCA_014382085.1 bacterium | reverse complement strand
CGCCGTTTTCTCGTATTCGTTCTCGCCCTTTCCATAGGGATCATCGATTCCGGGACCCGGCGGCGATGCTCCCGCCCACTCGGTCAGAAGCATGACCTTGCCCTCGGAAGATGGAAATCGTTCGAGCCGATCGCGATGTTTCGCTTCCATGGCCAAAACCAGATCGGCCTCGTCCAGGATAGCATTATCTACCTTTACTGCGCGATGGGATTCCAGATCCAGTTCCCTGCGCACCATGACAGTGCGGGCATGTTGGCTGGCTGGGGAGCCTTCTTCCGCGGATATCCCCGCGGAGCTGAACTCCATGGACCGGTCATCCAATAGGGACCGGGCCAGCGCCTCGGCCATGGGACTGCGACAGGTGTTCCCGGTGCAGACGAATAGAATCCGCTTCCGGCTCATCCGCCGGAGGATACCATGGAGAGGATGGGTTTGACCTTCCCCTCTCTCAGGATCGCCGGCGGCGATTTCGTCAGGTCGACCAGTGTCGAAGGCTGCGCGCCTTCGTTTTTCATTCGATTCTCGAGTTCAGGATCCGAAGCGATAAGATCGACCTTATCCCCATACAGCTTAACAATTTCCGAGGCATATTCAAGGGGCGGAGAGCCCGTGGAATTGACGCTGGTGGAGATGAGGGGCGACTCTAGAAGCCCCAGTAGATTAAGCAGATAGGGATGATCGGGAATGCGAAAAGCCAGGCGCTGAATGCCCCCCTCCTCGGTACAGAGCTCCGGTGGTGCGCCAGCCTTGGCCGGCAGCAGGAAAGATACCGGACCCGGGCAGTTTTTTTCGATGAAAGTACGAGATTCGGCCGTAAGTTCGGCCCAATTCTCGATTTTTTCGATTTTGTCGGCCAAGAGGATGAATCCCCTGGAATCGGGGTCGGTGTTCTTCACATTAGCGATATTGGCAGCAATGCCGGGAAACGAAGCCAGTCCGTGGATGCCATACAAAGTGTCCGTGGGCAGAACGGCAAGGCGTCCCAGCGTCAGAGAGCGAATCGCGGTGAGCGTACTTCGCGGATCTTCGATGCTGGTGAGGACGTCTGTCATGATTGCTTCCATTCCTCCCTGTAGCGTTCGATGTGTCCGAGAACATCCTTGTCCTCGATGCTAAGGATCTGCGCGGAAAGCAGAGCCGCGTTCACCGCGCCTCCCTTTCCGATGGCCACCGTGGCGACGGGAATGCCGCGGGGCATTTGAACCATGGACAGGAGCGCGTCCACACCCTGAAGGGCTCCACCCTGGACGGGCACTCCGATGACGGGCAGCGTAGTATGTGCCGCCACGACTCCCGGCAGTGCTGCACTCAGCCCCGCCATGGCGATGATCACTTTGAGGCCGCGCTCCCGTGCGCTGCCTGCCCACTCCCCCACTCGGCCCGGATTCCGATGTGCGCTCGCAACCAAAGTCTCCCAGGAAATGCCCATGCGATCCAGCACCTCGGTGCAGGGATCCAGAAGTGCATCGTCGCTTTTGCTTCCCAGTATGATGCCCACCTGCGCGCTCATGTCACCGAACCTTTGCTCAGTACTCTCCAGCCGATATCCCGGCGAAGAGTTTTTCCTTCGTAGTGAATTTCATCGGCGCGATGGTAGCATCGATCAGCCGCTTGTGCCAAATCTCTGCCCCAGGCTGTAACACCCAGCACCCGTCCGCCGCAATTGATCAGTTTTCCATCTTCTACACGAGTGCCGGCGTGGAAGACAACGCTTTCCGCCGACCGCTGGCCGCTGGCCGCCAGAGTATCCTCGATGGTGTAGCCCGTCTCGGGTTTGTCGGGATAGCCCTTGGACGAGAGAACCACGACCATGGCGGCACCCTCGCGATGGCTCACCGCGCCCGGATCCAGCTTTCCCTTGGCCGCCGAGGCCAGCAAGGTTCCGAAGTCACCCTCGAGCATTAGCATGAGGGCTTGGGTCTCGGGATCCCCGAAGCGTACATTGAATTCCAGCACCTTGGGACCGGCCGGCGTCATCATGAGCCCGGCGTAGAGCACACCGCGATAGTCGATGCCGTCGGTGGCGAGCCCCTTCAAGGATGCGCCGAATACCTCTTCACCCAGTTTGGCGAGATCTGCTTCGTCGAGGCCCGGTACCGGCGCATAGGCTCCCATGCCGCCAGTGTTGGGACCACGGTCGCCTTCCAGCGCGCGTTTGTGATCTTGGCTGGCAGGCAAAAGGTAGTAGTTCTCACCGTCGAGGATAGCCAGCAGCGAGACCTCGTATCCATCCAGGCGTTCTTCCAAGAGAAGGCTTTGGCCGGCCTCTCCGAAGGATGCTCCGGAAAGCATGGCGGCACCGGCCTCCAAGGCCTCGCTTCGGCTTTCGGGAAGCAGAACGCCTTTGCCGGCGGCGAGACCATCGGCCTTGAGCACGACGGCATCACCCATGATGTTCATGGCTTCGATCAGTTCCGCTTCGCTTGTGATGCGCCTGGAGTCGGCGGTGGGAATTCCGTGGCGAAGCATGAAGTCTTTGGCGAAGATCTTGGAACCCTCGAGTTTCGCACCATTGGCACCCGGACCGAAGACGGCCAAACCTGCCGCTCGAAGTTTATCGGCAAGGCCATCCACCAGGGGTGCTTCGGGTCCGATGACCACGAGATCGGGCTGCCAGGCGATGATGGCCGCAGCCTCATCCTGGTCCTCGAAGAGCGCGGGGTCCAGGTTCCATCCCAGCCCCGCCGTGCCCCCGTTGCCGGGCCATAGGGCCACCTGAGGAACGGACTCAGACTTTTCCAAACGCCAAGCGAGCGCATGCTCGCGCCCGCCCGAGCCGATTACAAGGGTCTTCATTTTCCTCCATGGGGAAACATGAATTTAGCCGAGAGGGGAAAACTCGGCAATTAAAATCGGCCATACAACTTCAAGGTCGGGATGCCATTCATTGACAATCACATCAGCCGACTCTTGATCTCACAATCAGATCAAACCACTCCTCCAAGGATTTCGGCTCAACAAGATCCTGAATCTTAATCTCAAAATAGCCGATCTTCGATTCACCAAGATCTTTAATGAAAGCTCTAATATACTTGAAGGAGATAGTATCGTCTCCAGTAGCCGGAGTGAAGGAAGCCAAGGTCAAGGTATCGCACTTGCAGTTAATCTCGTTCATCGCTTTCACCGACAGAGATATCGAAACGAGGGCTCTTGGATTTCGGATGACATCAGATCTAGTAACTCCCAGCTGAATGGAATTATCCCTCTCAACCCATGCTACTCTTCCATCGAGGATGAGCGTGTCCTCAACCGCAATCTCTCCATCCAAGCATACAGCTCGATCGAATTTCACGACCTCCTCAACAATGAGTTGGAAGTGAGGTATGCCATCCGGCAATTCCATATTCGTCGCTTCTCCCAGTACCATGAAGGGAGAATTGTGAAACCAAGCTGCATATCCATAGAGCGTTTTACTGACAGAGGCGTCGTTCTTCTTCGCCATCTCCTCGAAGATATCCATGGAGACGATTTCATACTCTGCTACAGAATCTTTGGTAACAATCAATCCGAAAACAACACATAGAAGGATCACCCTTGAAGCTAAGCTAATCATACTGGTAGTCGTCTCCTTCCTTTGTAATGAAACTGATAAACGTCATTGCGAGTTTTGCTCCATCACAATTCCCAAGATCCAATCACAGCTTCTTCCCAAGAGCCGCCGGCGCACGGCTTTTACCGATCACACCCACCAGCGCGATCATGGTGAGCAGATAGGGCAGCATCTGAACAAATCGTACGGGCAGCCAAGGCACGTGCAAATGCCCTTGCAGGGCCTCGGCGAATCCGAAGAGCAGGGTGGCCACCAGTAAACCCCAGGGCTTCCATTTGCCGAAAATGAGAGCGGCCAGGGCGATGAATCCCCGCCCGGCGCTCATGTTCTTCACGAAATAGTGGGCGTTGAGGCTCAAGAAGGCGCCGCCCAAACCGGCCAGGGCTCCGCTGAGCAAAACGCCCCAGAGACGCATGCGAAGCACGGGAATTCCCAAAGATGCCGCAGCTTCTGGATGTTCTCCCACCGAGCGCAATCGAAGGCCGAAACGCGTGCGAAACAGCAGCAAGGCGCTTAGGGGAACTGCAGCCAAGGCGAAGAGGGTGAGTGGCGGAAGCTCGGTGAAGAAGCGTCCCCAGAACCCGGAGGGAACCCAGAATTCAAGGCGCGGGGAATTGCTGCCGCTGCCGAAGAAGACCCACATGAGAAATTCGGTGAGCCCCAGGGCGAGCAGATTCAGCGCCACGCCGCTGACGATCTGATCCACACCGATCCAAAGGGTGGCCAGGGCATGGAGTAGGGCCAGAAGCATGCCCGCGAAGAGGGCGGCCATGAGCCCGATGGTGGCCGATCCCGTGAAGGCCGTGGCGGCGGCGGCGGCAAAGGCTCCCACGAGCAGGATGCCCTCCAAGGCGATGTTCACCACACCCCCCCGCTCGGAAAACATGCCGCCGAGCCCAGCAAGCAGCAGGGGTGTGGCCGTGCGCAGGGTGCCGAAAAGTATGGCCAGAGCGATCATGTGGCCTTCTCCTTCCGGCGACGGGCGGCGCGACGGGCAGCCAGTTCGCTGGCCGAGACCACGAAGAGAATGACCATGGCCTGCATCACCACCACTAGCTCACGGGGCACCTCAGTGAAGATGTCGATCTCCAGAGCGCCGGTGTTCAAGAATCCGAAGAGCAAGGCGGCCAGCATGACACCCAGGGGATGATTGCGTCCCATGAGAGCCACGGCGATCCCCAAGAAGCCTAGACCCGAAGAGAAGTTGTCCAGGAAGCGATGTCGATAGAGCAGCACCTCGTGCACGCCCACGAGACCGGCGAGGGCACCGCTGGCGGCCATGGCCCGCACGGTGAGCCATCCGGTGGAAATGCCGGAGTAGCGCGCCGCCTCTGGGCTCAGACCCAGCACGCGCAGGCGATAACCCTCGACGCTACGCCGAAAGATCAGCCAAACCACGAGCACGGCCACAAGGGCCAGAAGCAGCGAGGGTCCAAGAGGATTGGCCGAGTCGAGGCCGAGATTTTGAGCCCAGGCGCTGCGCCCGAATCCATCGAGCTGATAGGCCTCGGGGATCTCGGGCGTGTGGGGAATCATCTGCCCCTGTTCCTTGAGGTGATGGACCACGAGATATCCCGTGATGCCCACCGCCAGGAAATTCATCATGATGGTGTTGATGACCTCGTGCACCCCGAAGCGCGCGCGCAGATATCCGGGGATGGCACCCCATACGGCGCCGCCAGTAGCCGCCGCCAGGATGGCCAGTGGAATGGCCAGCAGCCGAGGTGCGCCCGGCAGGGCCGTGGCCACCAGCATGGCGGCGAAGGCGCCCATGTATAGCTGCCCTTCACCGCCGATGTTGAAGTAACCCGCGCGGAAGGCATAGGCTACCGACAGCCCCGTGAGCATGAGTGGCGTGGCGTCGTTGAGCACCCGGGCGAATCCGTCGAAACTGCTGAGACCCCCGCGGAAAAGCAGGGTGAAAACTTCCATGGGGCTCTCGCCGATGGCGGCGTTGATGCCTCCGCCCACCAAGAAGGTCAGGGCCAGGGCGGACAGTGGCGGCCCGAGGGGTGCCCAAAAGACCAGCGCGACGCGGTTACGCGCCACCGCCGC
>JACNKJ010000121.1 GCA_014382085.1 bacterium | reverse complement strand
CGATGCGCAGGAACCAGTTGGTATTTTGATAGGCTTCGAAGCGGCTTTCCACCTCGCTTTCCTTAATCTCGATTTCGGGATAGAAGGTACTAGGTGGTCCGCCCACCGAGGCGACGCCATCATCATTGTACTGGCTGAGAAAAAACGCGTTACTCCAGCCTAGAACTCCACAGAGTGCATCTGCATTGGCCGGAGGCACAAATTCACTCTCATAGCGGGAATGCAGAAATGCCCTAAGGCGCTCGACCAATTCAATCTCGTGCTTCTGGTAATCCATAACCATCGGCTGATGTGGACAGATAAGGTCGAAGACCTTATCGGTATCTTGAGCCTCGACGGCCTCATCCAATGCAAGTTGAAAATCCGTAAAATTCGCCTGGTCGTTTTTCTGACAGGCGGATGTGAAGGCAATCAATCCAAATGCGAGTACTAGAATCCCCTTCATCGTCTTCCCTCCTTGAATTCCCACCCTTCACCTTAGAAGTATAAGCTTTATCCCATCATCCGCTTCAGCAGCATGAACTGACCACGATGATGCGCTTCATGCTCGACGAGATGATGCAGCACCCATTCCACGCTGAAAGTGTAGTCGTTGCCGTCTTCACTGTCGTAGGGATACAGCTTGCCCAGGGCATCTTCGTCGAAGGACTCTAAAACCTTCCGTGTGTGCGCGCGGACCTCGTCCATGTAGGCGAAGATTTCGTCTACAGCTTTGCCGCCGCCACCCATGACTTCTTCGGTCTCGGGATCTTGAATCCAACTTGAATCGCCTTGCAGTAGGCGCTTGATCCACCACTCTTCGGCGCCGGCCGCATGGGCGAGCAATTGTCCGGGGCGTAGAAAGCCGACGACCACTTGTCGATCGAGTTCCTCCATCGACATATCCTCGGCCTTGCTTTTGAAATGCTTGCGCACGTCTTCCATCTGAGCAAAGAGAAACGCCAGGCGGGGATGAATCCCGCCCGGCGCCACAAGCTCGATATGCTTGATTTCGCTCATACTAATCCTTGGACCAGAGACCTATTTTCACGCCACAGGTATCGGTGACGAAAGCCATGAAACCATGGCCGGGAATTTCCGTTTTCGCCATGACCACAGCGCCGCCGATTTCTTTGGCCTTGGCCAAACTGGCGTCGATGTCTTCGACCTCGATGTAAACTTGGATGCCCTCATTGTTCACGGTTTCGACCTTGTTGAAACCACCGCCTACACCCTGTCCGGCCTCGCCGAACATCATGTAGCCCATGTCGGGCATGACCTGGATGGGCCAGCCGAAGAGACCTTCGTAGAAGGCCTTGCTTTTGTCGAAATCGGTGGATGGGATTTCATAATGGCAAATCATGTTCATGGGTAAATCCTCCGAATGGAATGTGAGAGGGGATTCGCATTCTGCAAGATTCAAAACGGCAAGTCTAGGCCTTGAGCGGAGAAAGCTCCGAGAATGCATATGGCTCGCCGGCGATCACATGCAATCGAGGCACTGCAAACCCAGACAGCAAAGCCAGTTCCAATGCTTCGTCGGCACTGGCCGGGCGTGCACCAGGCGATTCGAAGACCACAAAATCCGCTTCCATATTCGGCGCCAGCGCGCCGCAGTTTTCAAATCCTAAACTGAGCGCTCCCGCACGTGTAGCCATCTCAAGTAGAGTCGATGGCTCCAGGGCAGGATGCGCCCGCCTGGCCATGGTGCAGGTCTCCGGCATGTTCAAGCTGGTTGAACTCGCCAAAGAATCGGTGCCGAGGGCCACAGAAATTCCGGCGGCAATCAAAGCCTGCACGGGATGCTCATCCCGACCATCGTGGAAATAGGCCACCGATGAGGGACAATAAACCACCGTGGTGGCGATCTTGCGCAAGGCGGCATATTCATCTTCGCCAAGCCAAGTGCCATGCACGAACTGCAGGGGCGACGGCGGGGATTCCGCGGCAAGCCAATCCGCCAGCCTCGAGGGACGATCCGCATTCCAGGGTTTGGGATCGCCGTAAGCAAAGCCGAGCTTCACGAGAAAATCAAAAAGCGGTCCCGTGCCTTCCAGTAGATACTCCTCTTCCCATCGTATTTCCGCACCGTGGGTGGAAAGAGGTATTCCGCGTTCGCGAGCCTGGGCGATGCATTTTCGGAATAGATCGGTGTCCGAAGAATAGGGCGCGTGTGGGCTGATGCCCGGATAGAGAAGCTTGGCCCTATCCTCTTGGAAAGGCGGACGACCCTCTTCATAAACTCCCAGATATTCCTGGTAGGCGCGGGTGCGCAGGGGCAATTCGGCCTCGCGATGCGCGAACATGGCGCCTACTTCGGCCTCGGCGCTGACAATGTCTCCCACCGCCGTGCAACCACCGCGGAGGAGTTCACGACGACCCGCCCGCACCGACTTTTCAAATTCCTCGCGTGTCCATGTTCGCTTGGCGCGAACCAAGTCTACGATCCATCCCGTGAAATCTTCGCGCGGTGGAACCAAGCCTTTCATGTAAGTGAGTTCGAGATGCGCGTGGGCGTTCACCAGGCCGGGAATGAGCACGCCGCCGGGAAACTCGTGTCGAGCGGCGGGGTTTGGATACTTCCGAGCGATATCAAGCGCGGAGCCCAGCGCAACAATATTGCCGTCACGCACGGCCAGGGCGGCGTTTTCAAGGGGGGGCGATAGCACGGGATGAACCCAGCCCGCCTGATAGATCACGATGTCGCCGGGAAGATTTTCACGGAGGAGGGCCATCTCAGGGAGCCGGGGCCGCCATGGCCAAGGCGTTCTCACCCAGGCGTGACAGAATGCCTTCTACGCTAAGGCGATGTGGCGCTAGATGGTCTTCCACGCAGAGGCGGTGGAAAAGACGAAGCCCGTCGATGGCGGAGCTGTCGAGCTCGAAGTGAATCTGCTCGCTCAGATAGCAGCGCACGCGATCTTCGCTCCAGTTGTGCCCGATGGCGGCCTCTTCAACAAGGATATCCATTTCTTCGAGACCGAACTGATAGCTTTCCTGAAGCAGGCTCGTGAGTCTTTCGCCGATCATCTCATCCTCACGCTCGCGCCAAGCCCAAACCGCATAGACGAAGGGACGATGGAAACTGCGCTGCCACCAGTCTCCCAGGTCCACGTCGAGTACCACCTCGCCGGGATCCAGATCCATGGCCAGATCGCCGATGATGAGCACGGCGTCGCCTTCTTCACCCGCGGGTGTCATGAAGGGTGCCTCGGGGCGAACATCGTAGATGTGGAAGTCGGGTTCGATATCGTGGGTGCGCTTCAGCAAGAGCCGCAACATGGCCACGGAGGAGCGGCTGCTCTTATCCACCAGAACGCGGCGGATTTCGCGCAAAGGTTTGCGCGCAATAAAGCGGATGGTGCCCACGGCCCCGTCGCTGGCGATGCAAAGATCGGGCACGATGGCGTCGCCCACACCTCGAAAGAACTCCACAACGGGAATCAATGCGCAATCGAGCTCGCCGTGGCGCAGACGATCGGCCAGGGCGCTGGGCCGATCATAGATAAGCTCGTAGCCTTCCGGCTTCTGAATCTCCAGGCCGCGGATGAGCGGCAACGTGTTCACGAAGGAGATAAGGCCGAGGCGAAGAGGGCGCATAATTCCTACTTGGTTGGGGCAACATCAAGATTAGGTAAAAGTTGAGAACCACGCAACGATTTGATGGTTCCCGTCAGCCCAGAATTACGTCGAGAGCCCCGGCCAGGAAAATGACCAGGCCCACCACGCTGTTCACGCGAAAAAAGGCCATGTCGATGCGGCTCAGGTCGCCACCACGCACAAGGCGATGCTCGTGGATGAGCAGCCAGGACGCCAAGGCCAAGCCCAGATAGAAGATCCACCCCATATGGTGAGTCAGCGAGAAAACAATCATCGATACAACCATAAGCAGATGCAGACGCGCGGCGTAGCGCAGGGCCACATGCTCGCCCAAGGTGACGCTGAGTGAGTAGAGCCCGGAATGTTTGTCGAACTCCGTGTCCTGGCAACTATAGATGATATCGAATCCCGCCACCCACAGCAGCACGGCCAAGGCCAGAAACCACGGCGCTCCGGCGAAAGCGCCGTGCACGGCGATCCATGCGCCGATGGGCGCGATGGCCAAGGCCAGGCCCAGCACGAAATGGCTGCCCGGTGTGAAACGCTTGGTGTGGGAGTAGAGCAGCACAAGAAGCAGGGCCAGGGGACTAAGCCATCCAGCCAGAGGGTTCAGCATGGAAGCGAAGGTGATGAAAAGAAGCGAGTTGATGAAAACGAAGAAGCCCACCCAGTTGGGCTGAAGCAGACCCGCCGGTAAGGCCCGGCTCGATGTTCGCGGATTGGCCGCGTCGATATTGCGATCGGCTAGGCGGTTGTAGGCCATGGCCGCATTGCGGGCGGTGACCATGCAGAAAAGCACGAGAATGGTCACCCGCCACCCGGGAAAACCGGGGTGCTCGAAGTTTCGCGCGGCTACCATCATGGCCAGCAGCGCGAAGGGCAGCGCAAAAAGCGTGTGCGCGAACTTGATCATCTCCAATAGGGTCGATAGCCGCGCCCAAAATCCGTGGGGAGCCTCAGTCATTCTCACCCCAGCCTTTGAGGATGCGCAGCCGAACACCCAATTGGTCGAGAATCCGCTGCACGATGAAGTCGAGCAGATCCTCGATGCCGCCGGGCTGATAGTAGAAACCGGGGCTGGCCGGCAGGATCACTGCACCCGCCCGGGTCAATGTAAGCATATTCTCCAGGTGGATGGCCGAAAGCGGGGTTTCGCGGGGCACGAGCACCAGGCGCCGGCGCTCCTTGAGGCAAACGTCGGCCGCGCGAGTTATGAGATTGTCGCTCACGCCGGTGGCGATACGTCCCAAGGTGCCGGTGGAACAGGGAAGCACCAGCATGGGCACCTCGTGGCCCGATCCGCTGGCCGCGGCCGCGGCGAAATCGCCCAAGCCGTGGCGGCGAACCAGGGGCCCGCCGTCTTCCGCCTTCCCCAGAGACTCGCCCGCAGCAGGTGCGCTTCCATAGATCTTCGCGAGTTCCTCGGCCAGAGTCGTGCCGGATTCTACCCGGCAGAGTTCGTCCACGTTGGGACTGGCCATGAGCTCCACCCCGATTTTCGCCTTCGCCAGTACCTCAAGCAGGCGGAAGGCGTAGGGCGTGGCGCTGGCGCCGGTCATAGCGTGGATAATTCGGGTGACGCGGGGCATGATCCTCCTGGGGCAACGCAAGAAGATAGCAAGAATTGCCAGATTTCGGGCAAGAAAAGAATCGTGCCCCCTTGGTCCATCTTGATATATTTTGAATATGAAAAAGAGGCATCTCGTTCTGCACTCTCTCATGCTCGGCATTCTGAATCTTATGGCCGTAATGGTGGCGTTTTTCCTGTGGAAACTCTTGGGCGGACCCCAACGAAATATTCAAGGGCTCCTTTCCATACTTATCGCATTCGCGGGATTCTGGCTCTGGTTGAAATTCGCGACTTCCCGGGGCATCACCTTGGCCCAGGGCAAATGGGAAGCCTTGGGGTTTTGGTTGCTTTCCTGCCTCATCCCCATCGCTATCTTCGTACCCCTTCACTACTTCACTCAGGGCTATCTGAGCTCCTGGAGGAATATCGAAGCCCTCATCGGCTTAATCATACCTGTGAACTTCGCCGCCGC
>JACNKJ010000288.1 GCA_014382085.1 bacterium | reverse complement strand
CCGAAGGTTTGGGCCTTGCGGAAGATATCATCACTGCGGCTCAGCGCTAACCTCCTCGGTTCCGATAGTGCGGGGCGTGCAACCGAACGGCTGCACCTCCATTATAGTGGGTTCCTCTCGGGGGCGGAAACCCCGCACCAGGCTACTTCTTCTTAAAGGCACTCAGAATGCCCGTGCGGGGAACATTCGTAGGGCGAAGCTGGTCTTGGAATTCACGCACGTCCTCGGTGATCAGCACCGCCTCGGGATCGGTTTCCATGACCAATTGCTTGACATCTTTCAACTTTGATCGATCCAGCACCAAGTAGAGCAGCTTCACCGGGCCGCTCAAACCCCTGCCATCGAACACCGTCACACCGAAACCGGCGCCTCGCAGGGCTGCGGCCACAGTCTCGCTCTGCCTCCGCGTGATGATGCGCAGCACCATCTTGCCCATGGCCAGCCGACGTTCCACCAATATTCCCACCGCATTGCCAGCAGCGAATCCGGCCGCCCAGCCGAGCATATTCCAAGGGTTGTCCAAGTGCTTCATCACGCGGGTGATCACGATGATCCAAATGGATACCTCGACAAAGCCCAGAAGTGACGACATGAGTAACCTGCCCCGCACCACAAGAATGGTGCGCAGCGTGCCCAGGGTCACATCCACGATGCGGGCGAAAAAGATGAGAAGGGCCAACCATTGGCCCGGAAGCGTGAAATCCATGGCGACCGCCTTTTCGTTATCGAAATCCGCCGGAAGGTATTCGAGCGGATACTATTGGCAAGGGGCTTTGGAGTAAAATCAACGAATGGAAACGCTTGACAAACTCCACAGTTTGGCTATTTTGCCAAATAACCAAACCTAGGACGATCCATGGACTTCCCAAAAATGCAAAAACTCAAGGCCCGGGCCGATGTAATGAAGGCGCTGGGGCATCCCACGCGCTTGTTCATGGTGGAAGAACTCGCACAAGGCGAACTCTGTGTGGCGGAACTCACCGAGTTGGTGGGCGCGGACATGTCCACCGTATCACGCCATCTTTCGGTGCTAAGGGCCGCGGGCGTCCTGGAAGATGAAAGGCGCGGCAACTGCATTTACTACCGATTGCTTTGCCCCTGCGTTCTCGATTTCTTCGCTTGCGCCCAAAACGTCATCGACAGCGCTCAGGCCAGAAGGAGCGCTTAAGCATGGCCGACGGATTCATGCGACGCGAAGGCAAAGCACTCGTCCTGGTGTTCGGCGCCTTCCTCCTTTTTTACTTCCTGCCCGCCAGCCGCTTTCAATTGCCCGGCCCCCTTCTCGAAGGATTGCTCCTCGCTCAAGATTACGCTCGTGAGCATGTGATCCTTTGTCTCGTTCCCGCCTTCTTCATTGCCGGCGCCATTTCCATTTTCCTCGACTCCACGGCGGTCATGCGATTTCTGGGTCCACGCGCACCCAAAACCCTCGCTTATGGCGTGGCGTCTATCTCGGGTGGCATTCTCGCCGTTTGCTCCTGCACCGTGCTTCCCATCTTCGCAGGCATCCACGGGATGGGCGCAGGGCTCGGACCTGCCACCGCATTTCTCTACTCGGGACCAGCCATCAACGTGCTGGCCATCGTCCTCACCTCTCGCATTCTCGGCCCAGGTTTGGGTATCGCTCGCGTGATTGGGGCCGTGGTTTTCAGCGTGCTCATCGGCGTTATCATGCACCTCATGTTCCGACGATCGGAAATGGCCCGCGCCGAATCCCTGGATTTCGAAGACGAGGCATCCCGCGGCAGGCCCCTTGGCCAAACCATTCTCTTCGTCGTATCGCTTGTGGCCATCCTTGTCTTCGCTAACCTCGGTCATGGTGGAGAGACCGGCCCCTGGCATTTCGTCTTCCAGCTAAAATGGATTCTTACTTCCGCCTTTGCCCTGTGCCTGGGTCTCGTGATACTGGCCTGGTACGGATTTCGTTTGGCGGATCTACTCTTGGTCGGACTACCGGTGGCGACCCTTGCGCTAATACCCGGCCTAGGACACACAGCCACTTTCGCAGCGGGAACCTTGCTACTTGCTTGGCGCTTACACGCGCGTGGTGGAGAGTTGTCGGCTTGGCTCGATGCAAGCTGGGGATTCGCCAAGCAAATTCTCCCACTACTCTTGGGCGGCGTACTTGTGGCGGGACTGTTGCTGGGCCGCCCCGGTCATGAAGGCTTCATACCGGCAAGCTGGGTGACAAGCGCCGTGGGCGGCAATTCTTTGGGCGCGAATTTTTTCGCATCCCTGGCCGGCGCTTTCATGTATTTCGCCACGCTCACCGAGGTGCCCATCCTGCAAGGCCTTCTGGGATCGGGCATGGGCAAGGGGCCGGCGCTGGCATTGCTACTCGCCGGACCGGCACTTTCCTTGCCGAACATGCTGGTCATCGCCAGTGTGATCGGCGCGCGGAAAACCGTGGCCTTTGTCGGCTTGGTCGTTGTCATGGCCACCATCACGGGTTGGATTTACGGATTCATCTAGGAGGATCAATGCGCAAAATTCACGTACTTGGCACAGGCTGTCCGAAATGCAATCAACTGGAAATGAACGTTCGCGTGGCCGCGAGTAGCCGAAGCGAGCAGGTAATCGTGAGCAAGGTTACCGAGATCAAGGAAATCCTCGAGTTCGGTGTTAGGATAACGCCCGCTTTGGTGCTTGATGGAAAAGTGGTGTCCAGGGGTAAACTTCTTGATGTGAATGAGATCACCGCCTTGCTCGATGCACCCATCGCCGAAGGAGACTGAGTTGAAACTGCCTGTTCGTCTAGCCATTCTCGCCGTGGTTATCACTGCGGCCGTGGCCGTCATGCTATGGCCCCGCGCGGAGAATACCGCGCCTGAGGCCAGCGCCGAATCGCTGCCAAGGCTTTTGGATCTAGGATCTACAACCTGCATTACCTGTAAAAAAATGACCCCTATACTCGAAGAGTTGTCTCAGACCTTTGCCGATCAATTGCTTGTGGAATTCATCGACGTGCGCGCCAATCCCGAGGCCGGTGAGGGCTACAACCTTCGCCTGATCCCCACGCAGATTTTTTTCGACCGGCAGGGCCGTGAACTCTACCGCCACGAGGGCTTCATGGGCCGCGACGATATTCTCAGCACATGGCGCGACCTGGGTTTGGACTTGATCGGCGACGGGAAACAAAATGGCTGAACTCTTTCAGTCTCTATCCCATGCCATTGAAGGCTCTTGGCCTCTCGCCTTGAGCGGCGCCTTCGTCTGGGGTGTGCTCAGCATCGTGCTCAGCCCCTGTCACCTATCGAGCATTCCTCTCATTGTAGGATTCATCGGCGGGCAAGGTCGCATTCCAACGCGAAGAGCCGCTCTTTTGGCCACTCTTTTCAGCTTGGGTATGCTGCTTACCATCGCGGTCTTAGGTGTGGCTACCGCGGGCGCCGGTCGTATTCTTGGAGACCTGGGCCGCACGGGCAATTGGCTTCTGGCTGGCATTTTCTTGATTGTTGGATTGCACCTGCTCGGTGTCATCCCATTTCCCGGCGGCGGTATC
Source organism: bacterium (assembly GCA_014382085.1). Taxonomy (GTDB): domain Bacteria; phylum Krumholzibacteriota; class Krumholzibacteriia; order JACNKJ01; family JACNKJ01; genus JACNKJ01. Next base: position 2,131 of record JACNKJ010000288.1, on the reverse strand, counting down.
TCCAGCGTGGGAATTAAGCGCAGAGGCCCCCTGGCCGCCTTCCTTCTCGGCTTCATTTTCGGGATAGCCCTGGGACCATGCACCTTTGCCTTCATCGCGCCCATGTTGGCCGTGGCCTTTCGCGCAGGCGGCGAGGATATGTTTTTCGCATCCTTGCTGCTTCTGTCCTATGGAATTGGACACACCCTTCTCATAGCTTTGGCTGGAACCTTTACGGAAGTCGTGCAACGTACGCTCAATTGGAACGAAGGCTCGCGGGGCCTGGATCTATTGCGGAAAGTCTGCGGCCTGCTCGTCGTATTCGGTGGACTCTACCTTCTCTGGACCTCGCGCTAAGGAGCCCTGTTGAATCGTCGTCTGTCATTTCTCGATCGATACCTCACACTCTGGATTTTCACGGCCATGGGCCTCGGTGTTTTGCTTGGCGCCGTCGCACCCGGCTTCGGGCGCGCCCTCGAACGCTTCAGTGTGGGCACAACTTCCATCCCCATCGCCGCCGGACTCATCCTGATGATGTATCCACCCCTCGCAAAGGTTCGCTACGAACAGCTCGGCCGCGTCTTTCGCGACGGAAAAATTCTCGGGCTTTCTCTCGTGCAGAATTGGGTCATCGGCCCCCTGCTCATGTTTGCACTGGCCTTGATATTCTTGCGCGACAAGCCGGAGTACCTAACCGGACTGGTGCTCATAGGCCTGGCCCGATGCATTGCCATGGTCATCGTGTGGAATGATTTGGCTGAAGGAGACAGCGAGTACGCGGCGGGACTTGTGGCCTTCAACTCCATCTTCCAGGTCTTTTTCTACTCGCTCTACGCCTGGCTCTTTCTCTGGGTCCTTCTTCCCTGGTTCGGCATGGAGTCGGTGGCGGTGGACATCAGCATCGGGAAAATCGCGGTCAGTGTGTTCATCTACCTGGGCATTCCTTTCATCGCCGGCATGCTTACGCGTTTGCTGCTGCGCAAGATCAAGGGCGACAGTTGGTATCACGGGAAATTCATTCCACGCATCAGCCCGATTACCCTAGTGGCATTACTTTTCACTATTGTTGTGATGTTTTCGCTTCAGGGTGCAAGCATTCTGGAACTTCCCCTGGACGTGCTTCGTGTGGCAGTGCCCCTTCTCATTTACTTCGTGCTGATGTTCTTCCTAAGTTTCTTTCTCAGTCGGCGAGCAGGCGCGAACTACGCCAAAACCACCTCGCTTTCCTTCACAGCGGCCTCGAATAATTTCGAGTTGGCTATCGCGGTGGCCGTGGCCACCTTCGGCATCGCCCACGGGGCAGCCTTCGCGGCGGTGATCGGACCCATGGTGGAAGTGCCCGTGCTCATTGCCCTGGTGGGTGTGGCTCTGAAACTCAAGCCCCGTTGGTTTCCGGATGATCCTTCGGAAATCGAATCGAGGGAGTGTCGCTCATGACTTGGCGCGATGACATTGTTCGACTTCACCAGCTTGCCCCAAAGCATATTCTGTTCATGTGCGTGGCCAACTCCGCTCGCAGTCAAATGGCGGAAGGTCTGGCGCGATCCCTTGCGCCGGAGGAACTTCGTGTTTCCTCGGCAGGGTCCTATCCTTGGACCGTCAATCCACTGGCCATCGATGCCTTGGCGGAAATCGGCATCGATATTTCCGATCACGAATCCAAGTCTGTGGCAGACTTAGAGGGCGAGGTGGTGGACGTGGTTATCACCCTTTGCGCTGAGGAAGTTTGCCCCACCTGGCTGGGTGAAGCCGAACACTTCCACTGGCCCCAGCGGGACCCTCAGGATTTAGACGATTTTCGGGCTGTCCGCGATGAATTGAAACGGCGCTTCGAAACGTGGTTTTGCCGGAAGTGATGTTTCCAGCGCTCGCCTGTTTAGACTTCTTCCTCAAAACATGGGAATTTTTTCCGATTTCTATTGCAACGGCTCGCCATTTCTGGTAATTTTTTCCCATCTAGCGACCACAAACGAGGCAAGATAATGGCTAGAAATCCATCGCAAGAACTCAGTAAGCGCGAACGCCAGATCATGGACATCATCTATATGCTTGGCGAGGCAACGGCGGCTGAGATTCTCGAGTACCTCCCTGAAGAAGTCGGAGACGCTTCAGCCCGCAAGCTCATTCGCATCGTCGAGCAGAAGGGCTATCT
>JACNKJ010000054.1 GCA_014382085.1 bacterium | reverse complement strand
TTCACGAAGGCCTTGCCGCGTGCGGTGCGGCTACCGGCGGGAAGTTCCCAGACCTTGAGCTGGTGAACGCGTCCCATGTTTGTGAAGACCAAAATGGTGTCCACCGTCGAAGCCACGCGCACCTGCACCACGAAATCCTCTTCTTTGGACTTCATGCCTGCCACACCGCGTCCTCCACGACGCTGGCGGCGATAGGTATCAAGCGGCGTACGTTTCACGTAGCCTTCTTGCGTGATGGTGATGGCCATCTGTTCGTCGGCGATCAGATCTTCCGCCTCGAAGTCGTCGAGGCCCGGCGCTATCTCCGTGCGGCGCGGCTCGGAGTAGCGATCTTTGAGGGCGGCCAGATCTTCGCGGATGATGTTCAACACCCTATTGCGGTCGGCGAGAATCGCCTTGAGCCGCTCGATGGTTTCCTGCAGTTCCTTGTATTCGGCTTCCAGCTTCTCGCGCTCTAGGCCGGTGAGCCGCGCCAGGCGCATGTCGAGAATTGCCTGGGCCTGCAACTCGCTCAGGGTGAAGACAGACATGAGCTGCGCGCGCGCCTCGTCGGTGTCGGCACTGCCCTTGATGATCTTCACGACTTCATCGATGTTGCTCACAGCTACAAGAAGGCCCTGGACGATATGCGCGCGATCTTCGGCCTTCTTGAGGTCGTACTTCGTGCGACGCACGACCACGTCCTCGCGATGCTCGAGGAAGGCGTCCATCATGTCTTTAAGATTGCACTGCTTGGGCTGACCCTTGACCAGGGCCAGCATGTTCGAACTGAAGGACTGCTGCAGCTGCGTCATCTTATAGAGCTGGTTGAGAATCACCTGACTCTGCGCGTCCTTCTTCAGCTCGATCACCACGCGCATGCCCGTGCGGTCGGATTCGTCGCGAATGTCTCGAATGCCGGTGATCTTTCCATCCTTCACCAGCTCCGCGATCTTCTCGATCATGGTGGACTTATTCACCTGATAGGGAATCTCCGTGATGATGATCCAGTCGCGGCCACCCTTCACCTCGGGCTCGATCTCCGCACGCCCGCGCACGAGAATGCGACCGCGGCCGGTTTCGAAGGCGCGCCGAATTCCCTCGATGCCGAATATGATGCCGCCGGTGGGGAAATCGGGGCCCTTGATGAAGGTCATCAGTTCGGACACGGTGATTTCGGGCTCATCCATGTAGGCGAGCATGGCGTCGACGATTTCCGTGAGATTGTGGGGCGGAATATTCGTGGCCATACCTACACCGATACCCGTGCTGCCATTCATCAGCATGTTGGGCACCAGTCCCGGCAAAACCGAAGGCATCTGGCGGCTCTCGTCGTAGTTGGGAACGAAATCCACCGTTTCCTTGTCCAGATCCTGCAGCATGTCGGCGGCAACCTGAGTCATGCGCGCTTCGGTGTATCGTTCGGCCGCGGCGGAGTCGCCGTCCACACTCCCGAAGTTTCCCTGGCCATCGACCAAGGGATAGCGCAGCGAAAAATCCTGAGCCATGCGAACCATGGTGTCGTAAACGGCCGTGGTTCCGTGCGGGTGATAGTTACCCGTGGTGTCACCCGTTATTTTCGCGCTCTTCCTATAAGGACGCCCCGGCCTGAGACCCAGGTCGTTCATGGCCGTGAGAATGCGTCGCTGCACGGGCTTAAGTCCGTCGCGGGCATCGGGGATGGCTCGCGAAATATTGACCGACATCGAGTAGGCCAAATAGGAGCGTTTCATCTCCTGTTCGATGTCTATGGGAAAAATCTGTTCGCCGGTCGCCATAAAGTCCCTTCGGAGCGCTTACCGCTACTCGCTATGCGCTCTAAACATCCAAATCCTTAACACTGTCCGCGTGCATTTCGATGAACTGCCGCCGGCTCTCCACTTCATCACCCATGAGGATGGTGAAGATGCGGTCGGCTTCCACCGCATCGTCCAAACGAACCTGAATCAGGTTGCGGTTGGCGGGGTCCATGGTGGTTTCCCAGAGCTGTTCCGGATTCATCTCGCCCAGACCCTTGTAACGCTGCATGTAAATCTGCTTCGATGCGCCGCCCATTTGGGCCATCTTGCCCTCGAGATCTTCCTCGCCGTAAACGTAAACCTCCACCTTGCCTTTCTTCAGGCGGTAGAGCGGCGGCTGGGCGATGTAGACAAGTCCCGCCTCCAAAAGCTGAGGCATTTTCCGGAAGAAGAAGGTGAGCAGCAGGGTGCGGATGTGGGCGCCGTCCACGTCGGCATCGGTCATGATGATGATCTTGCCGTAGCGCTTCTTGTCCATGTTGAATTCCGCATCGATGCTCGTGCCGATGGCCGAGATGATCGTGCGGATTTCTTCATTGGAGTAAACCTTGTTGGCCGCGGCCTTCTCCACGTTCAGAGGCTTACCCTTGAGCGCGAGGATGGCCTGGAAGCCTCGGTCGCGACCTTGCTTGGCGCTGCCACCGGCACTGTCTCCCTCAACTAGATAGAGCTCTGTTTTTTCGGGGTCGCGCTCACTGCAGTCGGCCAACTTGCCCGGCAAGGAACCGCTGTCCAAAGCGCTCTTGCGCCGGGCCATGTCTCGTGCCTTGCGCATGGCTTCTCGGGTTCGTGCGGTGGAAACGCATTTGTCCGTAATGGCCTTGGCGGGTGCGGGGCTTTCCTCAAGCCACTCGCTGAACTTTCCACCTAGCAGACCTTCCACGATGCCGCGCACTTCACTATTACCCAGCTTAGATTTCGTCTGTCCCTCAAACTGCGGTTCGGGAATGCGCACGCTTACCACCGCGGTGAGCCCCTCACGCACGTCGTCGCCACTCAGACTCGTGCCGCTCTTGCCGTTCTTTGTGTTTTTACTCTGACTCTGAACAAAATTGTTCAGGGTGCGCGTGATGGCCGCCCGAAAGCCGGCCAAGTGTGTGCCGCCTTCCAGTGTGTGAATATTGTTGGCGAAACTCAGAACGTTATAGTTGTAGCCCTCATTATACTGGATGGCCACTTCCACCATGACACCGTCACGACTAGCCAGTAGATAAAAGGGCTCTTCGTGCAGAGGGTGCTTGCCCTGATTCATGAACTGCACGAATTCAACAATGCCGCCTTCATAAAGATACTCTTTGCGTTCGCTGCTGCGTTCATCGAAAAGGGTGATCTTCAGGCCCTTGTTCAAAAAGGCCAGTTCGCGTAAACGGCGACCCAGCACGGTGAAGTCGAACACTACCGTTTCGAAAATTTCAGGATCCGGACGGAACTGAATGACCGTTCCCGATTTCTCGATGTTTTCTCCCGCCGAGATCTCACGCACGTCGGACGCGGGAACACCCCGCTTGTACTCCTGAAAGTAGGCTTTGCCCTCGCGCTTGACGGTGGCGCCCATATAGACGGACAAGGCATTCACCACACTCACGCCCACGCCGTGAAGTCCGCCGGAGACTTTGTAACTGTCGCTATCGAACTTGCCGCCCGCGTGCAGAGTGGTCATGACCACTTCGAGGCTGTTCTTCCCTTCGCCCTCGTGCATGTCCACGGGAATGCCGCGCCCGTTGTCGGTCACCTTCACCGATCCGTCGTCGAGAATCTCGACGAGGATTTCATCGCAGACGCCCGCCATGGCCTCATCCACGGAGTTGTCCACGACTTCGTAAACCAGATGATGCAGTCCGTCGGGTCCCGTGCCGCCGATGTACATGGCGGGACGCTTGCGCACGGCTTCAAGCCCCTTAAGGACTTGAATATTCTGAGCTCCGTATTCCTGTGCTGCCATGGTGCCTTAGTCTTCCCGGGCTTAACGCCCCGTAATCCTGATATCCATTACCAGTCCCGAACCGAAGTGTTCGTTTACACGCTCAATAATTTGAGGCTTGAGGAATTGAAGCTCCTGGCCCCATGCGGCGCTTTGCACTTTGAGATAGAGGATTCCCCTATACACGCGCAGTGCCTGGCTGAAACGAGCGATGTCGGGTCCCACCAATTCGGCCCAGCCCTCTACCACTCGTCGTTCCTGAAGGCGTTTCTCCAGACCCAAGCCGCGCATGACACCCGCAAGGACATCACCAACGGGCACAAAGGCCTCATCCTTTTTGGCGGCGGGTTTTGCGCTCAAGGGATCCTCATTCTAGACTGACTGCTCAACGTGGCCGGCCTGAACCGTAAATACACGCGATGCGGGAAAAAGCCCGGCGAGAGCGCTATCCGGCCTGGGGGTAGCAAGAAAGGTCTGATATTGCCGTCCCACAAGGGCACATAGGCGCTCACGGCGACCTGGATCCAGCTCGCTGAACACATCGTCCAGGACCACGACGGGACGGTCTCGCCTGAGCTGGTCCAGAAGTTCGGCCTGGGCCAATTTCAGGGCAATGGCCACCGAGCGCTTCTGTCCCTGTGATGCGTATTTTCGGGCATTTCGACCGTTAATGTCAATACGCATATCATCCCGATGGGGGCCTGCTAACGTGTTTCTTTTCAACGACTCAGAGAAGGCCAAGTCTTCCAGAGAGCTTCGAAAGGAGGCCTGAGCCGAGGCCTCATCATTCCCCGAAATTGAAGATCTATAAGTCAAATGAAAGGGCCCATCCTCGTCGCTCATCTCCTTGTAGTAGCTGCCTGCATGGCGGGCCAACTCTTTAAGATGGCGAACCCTTTCCAGGTGAATTTTCGCTCCGAAATCCACTAGTTGGGTGGTCCAGGCCTCGAGTTCGCGGGGTGATCCTCCCGCCCGCAGAAGGCTGTTTCTCTGACGAAGCACCCGTTTGTAGGAAAGCAGGTCGCGCAGGTAGTTCGGATCGATCTTGGACAGGGTGTAATCGAGGAAGCGACGCCTGAGCTCAGGCAGACCGCCCACCAGTTCCACGTCGCGCGGACCGAAGACCACCGTGCCAACCAAAGCCATAAGTTCGGCAAGCTTCATGAGTTCCTGACCGTCGCGCTTAAGTCGCTTGCCTTCTTCGCGCGACCAGGCTGCCGTGAGTTCGAGCGACTCGCCGGTGTCGTCCTCCAAAATTGCGGCCAGGAAGAAAAACTCAGCGTCGAACCCCAGAACCTCTTCATCTCGTGCGCGGCGATGACTACGGCCGGTAACGGGATAAAGCAAGGACTCGAGCAGGTTGGTCTTCCCCTGCCCGTTATCCCCGTGGATCCAATTGATCTCTGGGTGCGGCTCAATCTCAAGCGGAGCTAGGTTTCGAAAACCCTCCGCCCGCAGGCGCCGGAAGATCACGGCGCGCCGTCCCTACTCGCTCAGCTTGAGCGGCATGAGCAGGCAGAAATACTCCTCGCCCTCGCCGCCGTCGGCCGGTTCGAGGATGCCCGCATTGTCGGGACGATCCAGGCGAAAACGTACGCGTTCCGATCCGATATTCTTGAGTGCGTCGAGCAGATACACGGCGTTGTAGCCAATGTTCATGCTCTCGCCCTGGAAGTCGCTTTCCACTTCTTCGTAAGCCTTACCGTAGTCGGGACTGGCAACTTCCAGGCCCACCTTGTTGTCGGCGATGGACAACTTGATCTGCTTGGTGCTCAGGTTCGTAGCCAGCGTGGACACGCGGTCGGTGGCCACAAGCATGCTGCCCGTGTCCACTTCCATTTCCTTGTCGTTGCTGGCCGGAATGACCTGCTTGTAATTAGGGAAGGGACCATCAATCAGACGCGTGAAAAGGGTGACGCCCTCCATCTGGAAGAAGGCCTGCTTC
>JACNKJ010000035.1 GCA_014382085.1 bacterium | reverse complement strand
GCGGGCTTGTCTTCGATGAACACGCTGAAGAACGAGCCGTCGCCGAATCCGGGCTGCTCGTTAGATGTGTCATAGCCACCGTTCTCATCGTTGATGTCGAAATTCAGGTCCTCGAAGAAACTGTCGTCATAGAGGTCGTCGCCCTGGCTTGGCGTGTCCGATCCCGTGAGGCTGCTGCATCCCTGGATGCTGAGACCGAGGGTCAGCACGAAGAGGGCGGCCAGGAAAAGTTTGAGTGCTTTCATGATATTTCCTTGGGTTGGCGTTCCAGGGGCTTCCGGGCCGTTCTCGGCCGCGACATGCTTACCGCAAGGGGGGTGCCGGGTTTCAATGCGTGCGTGTATCTGCCTGTATTGCAGGGTGATACAGCTCTCGAAGGTGACGCGTCACTCCCGGTGATGTACGATATCGTACGGAGTTGCGCTTGAATGAGGACGGTGAGGTCTAAGAATTGCTGAGAGTGTGACAATGTGTATAGTGACAAAACTCAAGATAAAGCAATAGATACATAGACAATAATGGAGGAAACGTCTATATATGCATTGTCAATAATGGGGGTCGACCGTGAGAAAGACGGCTGAGAAACTTGCCCGGGAGCAATTGGATCGCACACTTGTGCGGTACAGAGTCCTCATCGAAACGCCTCCGCCCAGAAAAGGGTGGATCCGTGCTATTCGAGATGTGCTTGGCATGAGCGGCCAGCAACTCGCAAAGCGGACAGGTCTTACTCGTCAACGAATTTCCGCTATCGAGAAACAGGAGCTCGATGGATCGCTGACCCTACGCACCTTGGAAAAAGTTGCGGAGGGTTTGGACTGTACTTTGGTGTTTGCTCTTATCCCTCGAAGGGGCTTAGAGGCCATGCTCCACCAGCAAGTGGAACAACTTGTGCAGCGAAGACTGGAGAGATCCGGTCATCTGATGGACTTGGAGGCGCAGGGTCTCTCCCCCGCAGAACGTCGACGAGCCAAGGAAGAGATGGTAACTGAACTCAAACGCAATCCTCCTCGCCAACTGTGGGGCGAGGAATGATCGAGGAAAACCCAACAACCGGGCAGACCGCTCTCGATCCCAATGAGATTGATGGATTGATTCCCTCGCATATCATGACACGAGCAGAGCTGGATCGACTGGAGCATGACAACATCGTGGACGCTCTGGATTGGTTGGATCGACGGAAACCGAAGGATGTCCTTGATGAGTTGTTTCTTCGGAGATTGCATCAACGAATGTTCGGCGAGGTTTGGCGCTGGGCGGGCAGCTACCGGCAGAGCGATAAGAACCTCGGCATTACCTTTCATCAGATTCCCGTGCAAGTAAGCCAGTTGCTGGACAATGTGAAGTATTGGCTTGAGCAGCAGACCTATCCACCGGATGAAATCGCGGTTCGCTTCCATCATCATCTAGTGTCCATTCACCCCTTCTCAAACGGGAATGGGCGCCATGCTCGCGTGATGGCGGACCTCTTGTTGGAGAGGCGTCTAGATCAGCCGATGTTTACATGGGGGAGAGGTGATTTGGCGTCGATTGGGGAAGTGCGGCGAGTTTACATCGAAGCGCTGAAAGCTGCGGACGGATTGGATTATGCGAAACTTCTCGAATTCGTTCGCTCCTGAAACGTGTTCCTCAGCCCATTTGGCCAGGTTCTTTAAGTACCAACAAAAAACGCCTCCCTCTTCCGAGGGAGGCGTTAATTCTTAGGACGAACAGCCGTATTACTTGGCGTTCTTCTCCAGGGTGCGCAGACCGCTGGTGGAAATCCACACGCGCTGCATTTTGCCGTCGATCATCACGCGACGCTTCTGGAGATTGGGCTTGAACCAGCGCTTTGTGCGGTTCTTGGCGTGACTGACGTTGTTGCCGCTACGGGGGCCCTTACCGTTGACAACGCAGCGCTTAGACATGACATCACCTCTCTGGAGCGTAAAAAAGCGGCCCGGCTGGGGGCCGTCCTGGAAGGCGCAGAATATAGCAAGGGGACCGGCCCCCGTCAAGGGGCCGGATCCCAATAAATCTCGCAACTACTTACTAAGTATCATCTTGCGGGCAGGAGCCATGTCCTCGCCACGGTCATTCGTGAGCCTCGCAAGGTAGACGCCCGAGGGCTGGCTCTGGCCGCGAGAGTCCTGGCCGGCCCAGCTGCGCTCGTGGCTGCCGGAACCCATGGGACCATCCTCCAAAACCGTGACTAGGCGGCCACGCGCATCGTAGATGCTCAGGCGCACCCAGCTTTCTTTCTCAAGCGAGAAGGGAATGCGGGTCTTGGGGTTGAAGGGGTTGGGGTAGTTGGGATTGAGAAGCGCGAAGCTCGCGTAGGGATCCACGCTGGTTTCGTTGTTCTCCTCGAAGGTGCTGCTAAAGCTGTAGATGTGATCACCACTGGAACCGAAGTTGCCGTTGGCCGCATTGCCCATGCCGTACAACTCGATGGTGCCGGCGCCAGCCGCTGGAGCGATCCACTGCATCATCCAGGTGGCCGAGGCGACCTGCCCATTGAAAGTTCCGGTGCTGGTCTGCTTGCCGTAGTCACGACCGCTGGCTGTGGTGACTTGGGTATTGCCGTCGACGTTCGAAAGAGTTCCCGCGGCGAAACCTTCGTTGTCGATGAAAGTCAATTCGAAACCCCAACGGGAGGCGTCGGGATCGGACAGTTCCACGACGACGGTGTAGACCTCGTCGGGATTGTAGTTGCTGCTGCCGGTGGCAATGTCAAAGCTGCCCGAGCCCGAATCTAAGGGGAACGTTGTATGACAGGCGGTGCAATTGCCTTCACCCGGCGCGCCGGTGCGTCCATCAGGGGGGCCCGAGGACCAGGCGAGTGCGAGTGAGGCCGAAAGGAGCAAGAGGAGCAGGGCAAGGCCGGTGGTGCCGGTCTTTAGCAGGGGACGTCCGTTCATAGTGCTTCTCCTTGAGGATGGTTTGTCGCTTGGGGCGCATATCATACTTGAAGTGGGTTCTGAATACCACATAAAGATCACCATAACTTACGTATTAACAGCAGTTTAGGATCGGACAGTCCTGTTTAACATGTGCCCTCCTGGGCACCTTGATAGAGGGACATCACTGTGTTAGCTTCCGCGAGCTATTCCTATATCCAATTCCGAATTCATCGGGAGGTACGATGATGCGCAAGACGACGGCGGCCTGGATCCGCCTCGGCGTAGTGCTGTCTCTGCTTGTTCTCGCGGCAATGCCCGCGACGGCCAGCTATGAAGACATCGAGAACGAGGTTCAGGAGATTGTCCTGGACAATGGACTCAAGATCTTGCTTCTGGAGCGCCACGAAGTGCCGGTCTTCTCATTCTGGACCTACGTGAACGTGGGTGGAGTGGACGAGACAACAGGGCTGACCGGTCTTGCGCACATGTTCGAGCACATGGCCTTTAAGGGCAACACCGAGCTCGGCACCACCAACTACAAAAAAGAAAAGAAGATCCTCGATAAGATGGATCTGGTCTATGAGGAGCTTCGCGACGAACGCTGGAAAGGCGACAAGGCCGATCCTGATCGCCTGGCCGAACTTGAAGCCAAGTTCAAAGACCTGCAGGACGAGGCCGGCGAACTGGTAGTTCCCAACGCCTTCGGACGCATGGTTGAAGAGAACGGCGGTGTGGGTATGAACGCGGGCACAAGCCCCGACGCCACCCAGTACTTCTACAGCATGCCTTCCAATCAGTTGGAACTCTGGGCGCTTATGGAGAGCGATCGTTTCGTTCGCCCCGTGCTGCGCGAGTTCTATAAGGAACGCAACGTCATCATCGAAGAGCGTCGCATGCGTTCGGAGAGCAATCCTCAGGGCAGGCTTTTCGAAGAATTCCTGGCCACGGCCTTCCTGGGCCACAGCTATGGGCAGCCTACCATTGGGCACCGCAGCGACATCGAGGCTTACAGCCGCCTGGACGCCTACGAGTTCTACGAGAAGCACTATGGCGCGAGGAACATGGTCGTGGCCGTGGTGGGGGACATCTATTACGAGGACCTGAAGGCCGTTGCCAAGAAGTACTTCGGCCGCATCGAGCCGGGTCATGGCGAGCAGCCAATCCGCACTATAGAGCCGGAGCAGCTGGGCGAGCGTCGCATGGTCATGAAGGATCCCGCACAGCCCTTCATGTTCATCGGTTATCACATTCCCGATGCCAAGCATGAAGATTCGAACGCCCTGCAGGCGCTGGCCGACATCCTCGGGCAGGGACGTTCAAGTCGTTTGTCCACCTCGCTGATCAAGGATACGCAGCAGGCCTTGTGGGCCGGATCCTTTACCGGATTCCCCGGCGAGCGTTTCCCCAATCTCATGGCACTGGTGGCTCTTCCCAATCAGGGAGTCGATCCCATTGAGTTGGAAGAGGCCGTCTACGCCGAGATCGACAAGATCAACGATGAAGGCATTACAGCCGACGAACTGGCCGGCTACAAGCAGCGCGCGCGAGCGCAGTTTATCCAGGGGCTCGAAGGCAACACCGGCATGGCCGCGCAGCTTTGTTGGGCGGAAATGATTCTGGGCGACTGGCGCAAGCTCTTCACACAGCTCGAAGAGATCGACACCATTACCGTGGAAGATGTGCAGCGTGTCGCCAAGGAATACCTGATCGAGAAGCACCGCAGCGTGGCGATGATCGTCACCGAACAAGACAGTTAGAGGGGGAGTGAGATGAACAAGACGATGAGAATCCTGTTTAGTGCGCTCCTCGGCCTCGTGCTGCTCTCGGGCGGCATGGTCATGGAGTCACTGGCGAAAACGCCGACTTACGACAAGGTCCTGAAGAAGACGCCGCCGCTTCGCGACATCCAGATTCCCGAGGTCACTCGGGTCGAGCTGGAAAACGGTATGATCGTTTATCTCGTGGAAGATCACGATCTTCCCGTGGTGAAAATAAACGCCCGTATGCGTTTGGGCTCCATCTACGAGCCCGCGAGCAAGGTGGGTTTGGTCGGTGTCATGGGCACAGTCATGCGCACCGGCGGTACCGAGCAGTACCCCGGCGATGATCTCGACGTGAGGCTCGAAAACATGGGCGCCATGGTCGAGGTGGACGTGGGCGGTGCTTCACCGCTTTCCAACATGGGTGTATCTGAAGCACGTATGCGTATGCGCTGCCTCACGGAAAGCCTGGATGAAGTGCTCGATGTCTTCGTGGACATCATGCGCAATCCCGCTTTCCCGCAGGAGAAGATCGACCTGGCAATGACCCAGGAGAAAACGGCCATCAGTCGTCGTAACGATGATGCCGATACCATCGCCTGGAGAGAGGTGAAGAAACTCTACTACGGCGCCGACAGTCCTTATGCCCGGCACCCGGAGTACGACACCTTCGACGCCATCACTCGCGGCGACCTGCAGGGATTCCACGAGTACTTCGTGCATCCCAACAACATCGTTCTCACGGCCGGCGGCGACTTCGACACTCAGGAAATGCTGGGCAAGATCAAGGATGCCTTCGGCGACTGGTCCTCCGTGGATACCTTCTTCCCGCCGAATCCGCCGGTGAGCGACACCAAGCCCACCATTGCGTATATCTACAAGGAAGATGTCAACCAGTCGAAGATCCGCATGGGCCACATGGGCATCATGCACGACGATGAGTACTTCTTCCCTCTGCGCATTCTCAACGAAATCTTGGGTGGTGGCTTTTCCAGCCGTCTCTTCACACGAGTGCGCAGCCAGGAAGAA
>JACNKJ010000037.1 GCA_014382085.1 bacterium | reverse complement strand
TTCCCGCATACACCGCCGATCCCCACGACTTTAATACTCGCGGAATCGGAGAAATCGGTGTCAAAATCGAACTTGACCTGGGAGCGTTTCCGCTCGGACTTTTTCGCGGACATTATCTCTCACCTCCAAGGTCATGTATCCCGCGAACTTGAAATCTTGTCTAGTGCTTTTTGATGCTTCAAAGGATTGTTTTTGATGGACTTCGCTGGATCAGATACAGGGGTCGGTGAGACCTCATTTTCACCACCTCCACCGTCTCTTTCCGACCGAATCATGAGGCCCCGCAGCTTTTGCCCGGATCGGGATTTCCATCGCAGCGAGTAATCCCCCTCGCTCATGCAAATGTCGATGGCAACTTGAACATAGCGTGATCAAGTTTGCCTCGCGGTTGTCTCCTCCGCGGATGCGAGGCTTGATGTGATGCACTTCCAGAAAGCTCGTGGATCGGCATCCCTTGGTTTGGCATCGATGCCCGTCTCTAATCAACACTGCCCGCCTTCGGGTCGGTGGGATGCTCGTTTTGTTGCGCTGACCTGCTTCTAGCAGGCTAGAATCACAGTCGATCTGCGCGCTCTCGGCCGCGCTCAAGCCACGCCGCTGCTGCCCCGTGGATTTCGTCTCGCAGGATGGGCACTTGTGCACGATCACCTGATAAGGCGATCCGCTGCTGTCCACCCGGGTGGACTCTGCAAGCAGCGATTCCAGCGCCATGAGCAGCACCCTCACCCGGTCGCAGTGGTGCTTTTTCATGAGCTTCTCAAGCATGGCCTCGAGGCGTGCCTTGGCCAGCGGCGAAAGGCGCAGCGTCAAAGACTGCGCCGTCGCCGCCGCAGGTACTTCGCACTCGGGCTCAATCAGCTCGGTCTGAGATGCCTGCCTGTTAGCATCTCGCCTAGCTCTGCTTTTCACCACTTCCTTTTCCAAGTCCCGCCGGCTCTTGTTCTTGGCCAACACCAGCCATTCCTGTTCGGTCTCAGGCGTAGCCACCTTCACCACTTCGCGAGCCTTAGTCCAAGGTAGATTTCCAGATTCAATTTGATCTTTGAGCTTGGGCAAATCATCCAGCGCTTCGGCCAGACGGATGAACTCGTAGGTCTTGCTGCGAGAAAAGCCGAGAGCTTCTTCCGCATAGAGATGAATGCTCGCAAAGCCAAGTTCACGATAGAGCTTGCCTTTCAGGACGTCCGCGAAAAGCGTGACCGCCCGACTCTCGGCATTCCGCATGGCGGTAATGGCCGCAAGCAGTCGCTCATGGATGGATTCAGCAATGGACATTTCCCACTCCAAATATTGGCGTCTCCGGGAGGAGAAGAAAGCGGGGAGGATGGAAGTAATATAGCGAATCACGGTGTCAGAGGCAAGAGTTATCTATATAATTTTCAACCAGTTAGGGCGCCTCAAGGGCACAGTTCTTGCCAACAAAAACAAGCAATAAGTCCACCCGGGTGGACAAGGAAACATGCCGCACTCGTCACCTTGGCGAGGTATTGAAAAGGGTTGGATAATCCGCTTGATCGAACTAAGAACCAAAGTCGCCTGAGCTCTCGCTCTACTAGTATTTTCTTCTTATCTCGGAGAAAGACACGCTGTGGGTTGAAGTAGTCCAATCCTCATTGAAGTGGATATCCAACAGAATATCTCCGAAATCCGTCCCATACATTTCATTTAACTCCTCCACATAGAGCAAGTATCCAAAAATCGAGCTTACATAGGCTGTTGAGAGAGGGTGATCAAGATCTTGGTCTACAAACAACAAGGGCCTTGGAGAGCGAGTCTCCGTCACGCTTAAAGGTACGACTATAACTCCAACCTCATGCGGATATGGATTGTAGCCCAGCTCAAGCAAAGAAATATCTATTGGCACTGACTCCCAGCAATCATCGCAGTTTGTCTGGAAGGTTTCAGTTTCGTAGATCACGGAGGGTAACCCATATCCAATGAATACTATCTGCAGCTTGTATTCCCAGGGACCTGAATATCCGAGTGATCCGTGATAGAAATCTACGCCAATTACTCTGTAGTAGTTTTCAGGAACATTGTCATCAGAGTATGGGTCAACACCAACCCATGGAAACAAACCCCATCCCCCAAGCCCTTGGTCGAATGCCGCAATGCTGTTAGATGGAATGCCATCGTGATACGAAAACACATGGTCCTCAGCAATGCTTGGATCAAGCGAAACATGCCCCAGAAGCGCAGCTAAAGTAATGAATCTAGCAATCCATTTTGAACTTGCAGTCATGTGGCCAGCTCCATCAATTGATACACATCCTGCCATATTGCTTGAGTGTATCATGAACCCATTTGAGTTAAGTATACACTAAACACCAGACAGCAGCACAAGGCTCAATAATGCATAGGTGCATCAGTACCCAAGCACACTCAAAAACTAGTTATAGATTAATATCTAAATGGATTTACCCGCGCCCGAAAGCCTTGAGGATGCGCCCCACAGCACCGCCGCTGCGACGACCTTTCCCGCCTTCTAAAGCGTCCTCGTGAAGGCGCTGGAAACCATAGCTCAGTAGCCCTACCAAAGGCGTGTATCTGGGATCCTGAAGCTCGGCCAGCAGGCCCTCGCGGTTCACCGGCTCGCCCAGCCTGACGCCGCGATCGAAGAGCTCCGCAGCCAGACTGCTGAGTCCCGGCATGAGGGAAGCGCCGCCGCAAAGCACCACACCGGTTGACGGCCTACGAGCAACCTCGGTCTTCTGAGCCCGGTCCCAGGCCAGTTCCAGGATTTCTTTGAGCCGAGGATCCACGATACCGCGCAGAGTGCGGGCCGTCACGTGACGCCCTTCGCTGGCTCCTAATTGCGTGATGGGAAAGGCCATGTCCTCGTCCATCTTGGACAGAGCCGCGCCGAAATCCATCTTCAGTCGCTCGGCGTCGGACAGGCTGATGGAAAGGGCGATGGACAGATCGCGGGTCACGTTGCCGCCACCCAGGGGCAGCACTTCGGCGTGGGCCAGGGATCCGCCGTGTAGCACCAAGATCTCCGTGCAGCCTTCGCCGATGTCCAGCAGCACGGTGCCCGAATCTTTTTCGTCGCGTGTCAGCGCGGCCATGGCCGTGGCCAGGGGCCTGAAAACCAGACCCTCCACCTCGAGGCCCGCCTTGCGAACGGCCTTGGCGCTGTTTTCCAAAATGGACTCGTCGCCCAGCACGAGCAGCACCTGACTCTGCAGGCGCACGCCATCCATGCCCACGGGATCTTCGATGCCCGAGCGATTGTCGAGAATGAAATCCACCGGCAGGGTATGCAGAATTCTGAGGCCCGCGGGCAGCTGCAGGCCCCGCGCCACGCGCACCACCTGACGCACATCCTCGGCGCTGATTTCGCGGGAAGGGCCGTCTTTCACGTGCACACCTTCGCTGCGGATCACGCGGAAATGCTGGCCGCCCACGCCGACGAAGGCCGACCTAATTTCCAATCCGCTGGATGCCTCGGCCTCTTCCCGCGCCTGGCTGATGGCCGCCACGGCAGTGTCGAAGTCCACCACCAGACCCTTGCGAATACCTTCCCCCGGCGCCGTGCCCAGGCCCAGCACCTTCTGCCGACCCTGTTCATCCACCTGCGCCACAAGCAGCCGCACACGGTGGCTGCCCAGATCCAATCCCACGACGATGTTGCGTTCACTCATGTCCGCTCCATTTATTGATCTTCCAAGATGATGGACAACTGCTCTTGCAACTCCGACAAATCCTGTGTCGCCGTAACCCAGACCATTCCTACATCGACGCCAAGGTAGTCGTGAACCATCTTGTCCCGCATCCCTGCAATATCCCGCCACGGAACTTCCGGATGATTCTGACTCAGCTCCTCCGATACTCTCTTGGCCGCTTCTCCGATGACTTGGAATTGGCGTATCACCGCGTCCTGAATCAAGGGGGTATCCCGAAACTTCGCTTCATCGACATTCGACAGATACTCGTCGATCGAATAAATTGCCTCTAGGATATGCCGCAGGTAGAGTCGATCATCCCGCCGCTTCATAGAGCACCTCCTGCTCGCTCAGGATGCGCTCGCGCAGATGCGGGCTGATAGCTTGCTCGGTTAGCAGGTCGACCTTGCGTCCCAGAACTTCCGTCAATTCCCGCTCTAGCCTGATAAACGCTAGATAGCCCTTTGGATGCAGGAACTCGACGATGAGATCGATATCGCTATCGGGACCTTCCTCGCCACGAACGAATGAGCCGAATAGCGCAACGCGACGCACATCATGACTACGGCAAACCTCTATGAGACGTTCAATGTCCAACTTTTCCACGGTCGCCTCTTCTCGGCTTGTTCGGGCTCACTCCTGGTAATCAGGATTCCAGTAGATCGTCAGTCTCTCGCGACGACCTGATCACGGTATCGCAAATCCAGCTCTCTCGGGAAGTCATTTTGAGACTCCAGCATGGGATAGAATTCGCGATAGGCCTCGATGCGCCCGGGAATATCGGTCCAACCCAGCAGCACCAGGGTGCCGCCCTCGTTGCGCACGAAGGCCAGACCTCGCTCTTCCACCCGAATTTCACTCACTTCGCGGCTGAGATCGAAGGAGGCTTCCTCCATGGCCACAATAGCCTCTCGCGCTAGGAATATCAGACTGTCGCGACTCACGAGATCGGACGGGATGAGAATCGGCAGGTCCGGTGGCGCTGCGCCGAAACGCTCGAGCACCCGGCCTTCACGATCAAGTTCCTGGAAACCGCCATCCAGCCAGAGGGCCAGGGGACGGGCCTCTTCTACGCGGCAGCGCAGTGTGCCGGGCAGACGGCGATCCAGATCCACCTTTTGCACACGCGGCAGCGCGGCGATTTCCGCGCGCAGGGAATCCATGGGCAGGCGTGCAAGTGGGGTTCCGCGATGGGGTTCCAGAATTTCCAGAACCAGTTCCTGGGGCAGGACCAGGCAACCTTCCACTTCAAGATAGCGCGTGGTCAGAAAGTCGCTGTCCACCACAGCCACGATGCCGCGCCAAGAGCCCCATCCTCCGAAGACGAGAATGAGCAGCAGGAAAATGGGCATGAGGCGACGCCAGCGAGACGGTTTGCGCCGCGCCATGTTGCGCCCGGCCCGCTTAGACTTGGCCATAGACCTTCACCTCTCGCTCCAGGCGAACGCCGATTTGCGCCTTCACTTCGGCGGCAACTAGATCCATGAGTCCTTCGATATCCGCTGCGCTCACGCTCTCGCCGGTAGCTTCGATGAAATTCGCATGGCGTGTGCTCACCTGCGCTCCCCCTACCGCGCGCCCTTTGAGGCCACAGGCCTCGATGAGGCGACCCGCATAATCGCCGGGAGGATTCTTGAATGTGCTGCCCGCAGTAAAAAGACCGCCGGGCTGACTGGCCGCTCGCTTGGCCAGAACCTCGTCGTAGCGGGCGCGAAGGTTTGCGCGTTCCGATTTCGCCGCGATGGGCAGGTTCAAAACGACCTTGCCGATAAGCGCATCATCGGGAATGGAAGTGCGACGGTAATCGAATTCGATTTCCCTCGCCTGCATGTGAAGGGCTTGGCCGTCCAATCGCCAGCCATGGAATTCCACGAAGCAGGATGCCATGTCGCCGCCGAAGGCGCCGGCGTTGCCGCGCAGGGCGCCACCCAAATTCCCAGGCAGGGCGGCGGCCCACTGGAAACCTGCGCGACCGTCTTCCATGGCCCGCTTGGCCAGAGAGCGGCTG
>JACNKJ010000245.1 GCA_014382085.1 bacterium | reverse complement strand
TGACGAGCTATGGCAATAGTCTGCCTCCGGGCAATTACTCCCTGGCCAATCTGCTCGACTCAAGCGACATTCTGGAAATTGAAGTGAGCGCTAACTACGAGATCTCAGGCTTGAGTTTGGCGCCCTATCAGGTGGCCATCTATGAGGTCCAGTCTTCTAGTGGAACGGATCCCGAAGATGAAACGCCGTCTTTCAAGCTTGGTCTCAAGCCGAACTTTCCCAACCCATTCAATCCTTCGACCACAATTTCCTATACCTTGCCCAGTCGCACACCTGTCGTGCTTCGCGTCTTCGATGTTACCGGCCACGAAAAAGCCGTGATTCACGAGGGAGTTCAGGACGCCGGAGCCTACGAGATTAGCTGGACGGGAAGGGATGCCATGGGGAGAGCGCTCTGTGCGGGCGTCTACTTAATGCGACTAGATGCGGGGGGACAATCTCGAGCTGGGAAGATGATTTTGCTCAAATAGCTCCACTTAAATGACGTTATTATATGAGCTTAGGGGTTTGTCCACAGAGTGGGCATTGCATTTTTCAGCTATTGGACTATATTCGCCGAGTCAATTTCTCGTCTTGGATTCGATACGCCGCCTGCCCTCGTCGCATCGATCGCATCTCGTGGGATCTTTATCGCTGATCAACGCGACGCCTAACGACTAAGCAACATCCAAAGAGAAGACCGACTGCCGACCCGCGAAACTGTCGCGGCGGTGTGTATGCATAGATCGAGGGCAAACTGGAGAATTCATTACATGGCTCAGAAATTGTACGTGGGCAACCTGCCCTTTTCGGCCAACGAAGACGAAGTGCGCGAGCTCTTCTCGAAGCATGGCACCGTTGTTTCCGTAAACCTCATCAATGATCGCGAAACCGGCCGCCCCCGTGGCTTCGGCTTCGTCGAGATGGAAGACCACACAGCCGCCATGAGCGCGCTGGATGGTTATGAAATGGGCGGACGCAACCTCCGTGTGAACGTTGCTGAAGAAAAGAGCCGCGACAACAATCGTGGCGGCGGCGGCAGCTGGCGCTAGCTCACTTTTCTGAATTTTCGCCCCGGAGTCCTCTCGGATTCCGGGGCGTTTTTTTTAGGGGGGCGAACATGATTCCTATGCGGACCGTCCAATAGTCGCTTAGCCGAGGTTTGTGAGAGTGAGGGGCTTAGGGGAGTTTAAGCGCTTCGAATTCTGCTATAATCGTGTGAACGGAGGTCTACCTGACTTGTTCACGCGATCGATATTGCTGGGAATGGTTCTGTTCATGTTCTGGTTCACCTTTTCGTCCGCGCAAGTCCGCGACGAGGACGGCCCTCTCGGCGAGTGGCCAGATTTTACACCACTGGGCTACATCACAGCGCCACATCCCAACTATCCCGAAACTCAGACCCACCTCTACGGCGATTGGGGCGGTATCGTGGGTGAAGAGTTCATCTTCCTTCAGGATGGGCTCATCAAGCTCATCTATCATAGCTACCACGAAAGCTACATGACGCACCATCCGCATACGGAAGAACTGCTTGCGGATTGGGCCTTGGGCTACGACAAGGTGACCAAGGTAAAGTTCACTCCTCTGGCTTTGCCGGGGGGACCCTATCCCGGATCTGCGTGGCAGCACACCGATACGCCGGCTTACATTCAGCATCCCATCAGCGGCGAACACCTTCTCTACAATACCGTCAGGCCTGGGACCACCTATCTGCATCCCGAGTGGGCGGGACTCCCGGGGCATGAGTCTTCGATCCAGGTGGCCACAAGTGCGGATCCTCCCGCCATCGGAATGCCTTTTACGCAGAACTACGAGGATATCCTCGTAGCAGATCTCTGGTGGGAAGAGGGTTGGAACAACAACGGGGTGATCAAGGGGGGTTTGTCTGAGCCCACACCGGTTTGGGTCCCACACCTGGGCAAGATTCGGCTTTTCTACCGAGGCCTGCACGGTTCACCGGGTTCCTATTGGAACTGGCGTATCTCCTACGCCGATAGCGACGATGGCAAGTCTGGCTGGGTGAAGAACCCAGTACCAAGCTTCGATCCCTCTGATCCCAGCAACCCGGCCTATCGTTGGCCGCTACCTTATCCCGAGGGCTTCAGCTTTCGCGGCTCCTGGCAGGCGCACTGCACAGGAGATTCCATCGCGGGCGGCGTCCATATGATTCTCTGCGTATCCAACCAGAACTACGCCGGCTTCGGGCATTTGGCTTACTACTGGTCTCCGGATTGGGGTGATACCTGGCTTGGCCATCCCGACAATCCCATCATCGTACCAGGAGAGCATCCCTTGGGCGTGCCCGACACAGGTTTCCAAAGAACACCCACTTTGATGGTGGACGATGAATACCATCGTTATGTAATCGCCTACAATTCCGGCCATGACGCTGATGAGCCCGCTCGAAGGCACACACACCTGGCCGTAGCCAGCAGGCCCGGAGTATCCACCGAAGCGAGCGAACTGCCGGTCGAGGGGTCATTTCGTCTGATCGGCTTAGATGTTCCTCTTGGAGATGCTGCGGCTCAGTTTAGTTTCGAGCTTCCGGAAAGAGGGCATTTGAGACTTGAGTTGTTCAGTGTAGACGGAAGAAAGATTGCTGAAATAGAAGATGCCCACTTCGAGAAGGGTCAAGTAAGCCTGTCCTGGAACAAAACCGACGATAAGGGAAGGTCATTGTCTTCGGGGCTTTACTTGTTTCGAGTAAGACTGGTAACACGGAATGGAAGGCCCCAGACGGCCTCCGGACGGGTCATTTTGCTGCGCTAATAGTTCGTAAATCCTTAAAAAGAATGTTTCAGGGGGTGACATGCCAGCCAAGCTGCTGTATATTTGGCGCGTCAACTTCTCGCCTTGGATTCGATTCGCCGTCCGCCCCCGTCGCATCGATTGCATCTCGTGGGATCTTTTTCGCTGATCATCGCGACTACCTAACGAATAAGCTCCATCCATGAGAAGACCGACTGCCGCATCCGCGAATTCGTCGCGGCGGCATACGTTGTTAGACTGAGGGGCGATCTGGAGAATTCAATGGCTCAGAAACTGTACGTGGGTAACCTGCCCTTTTCCGCCAACGAGGACGAAGTGCGCGAGCTCTTCTCCCAGCATGGCACCGTCATTTCCGTCAACCTGATCAACGACCGTGACACGGGTCGCCCCCGTGGCTTCGGCTTCGTCGAGATGGAAGACCACACAGCCGCCATGAGCGCGCTGGATGGTTATGAAATGAACGGCCGTAATCTTCGCGTGAACGTTGCGGAGGAAAAGCGTCGCGACAACAATCGCGGTGGTGGCGGCGGCGGCGGCTGGCGCTAGACCCCGTTTAGTATTGAACCCCGGATTCCTTTGGGATTCCGGGGTTTTTTTGTGCTCGCAACCGAACATCGGGCAGCCTGTCGAGCGATTCCGGAGAAGAAGCTCCGATCTTGTCCATGGGCCAGGAGAAGACCTGAGATCCCAGTTTGTGATACAATTTCCTCCAATTCGGTCAAATTAACCGGGAGGATCCCATGCGACGAATACGGTTGGCATCACTTGCTGTTCTTCTCATTATCCCCAGTTTTGTATTGGCCATAGACACCGGCACTCGAACTGTGGGCCCCATTCTCCAGTGGACCGAAACCAACTTACAGAACTTCGACGCACAGTGGATCCACTTCAAGTGTGTGGAAGGCAGCGATCCCGTGCTGTCAGGTGCCATGCTTTTGGATGCCACACGAGAAATGGGCGAGCTCAATGCTCTTCTTTCTCGCGCCGATGACCTTCGCCGGACCTTCCCCGGCGATCGCCAGGAGTTTCGCGCCCGGAAAGCACGTGGCGAACTCAAAGCGGGAGTCGTGGGTCCCGATTTGAGTCTCTGGTACGACTTGCGAGTGGCTGGGGGACGCGCATCGCTGGCCCGAACTCTGAACGAGTTGAACGCTCTTGAAGTAATCGAAATTGCGCACCCCGCGCTATCTGCGAACCTGCAGCCCTTCGAGGCGACATCCTGCCCTTGCCCTCTCCCGACTTCACGAGCCAGCAGGACTACCTCTACTCGACTCCGGTGGGCTTGGACGCGCCCTCAGCTTGGGCCACTGCCGGTGGTCGGGGCGACAACATGAAGTTCATCGACGTCGAACTCGGCTGGGTCATGGATCACGAAGACTTCGACGTTAGCAAGCACTTCTACCAGGGCGGCGCCGCCTTGGACCCGGCCTACTATGACCATGGTACGGCCGTCATGGGCGAAGTCGTGGGTATGGTCAACGGTTCCGGTGTGGACGGCTTCGCATCCAACGCCCAGTGGGGCGTGGTGGCCATCACTGTGGGCGAATGGCCCAATGTGCCGCACTACTTTCAGGAAGCGATCGACAATCTCGAGGCCGGCGACGTCTGGCTCATCGAACTTCAGATGTATCCTTCGGGATTCGGCGCCACGCCCATGGAATGGCTGCAGGTGAACTACGACGTCATCTGGACGGGTTGTTGGGCCGATGGTGTTGTCTGTATCGAGGCGGGTGCGAACGGCACGCAAGATCTCGATTCCCCGGCTTGGGGTGGCGTTTTCGACCGCAATGTTCGCGACTCCGGAGCCATCATGGTCGGCGCGGGAACACCTACCGGTCGTGTGGCCGAATGGTTCACCAACTGGGGCAGCCGCATGGATGCCCACGCCTGGGGATCGTCCATCGTCACCGCAGGCTACGGGGATCTCTACAGCGGCGGCTCGATCCAGACCGAGTACACGGGCACTTTCGGCGGAACCTCGGGCGCCTCGCCCATGGTCACCGGATCCGCCCTTTGTTTGCAGGGAATCGCCAAGGCGTACTACAGCACACCGCTCACGCCGGTGGCTCTTCGCTCGTTGTTGAACTCCACGGGCATCGATCACTTGGATCCCAGCAAGGAAATCGGACCACGACCCGACCTGGGCGCCGCAGTGGCGAGCCTTCTTTCGGGTACACCCGCGCAGGATCTACCGAAGGTCGAGGGTCTGCGCATTCTTGCTGCCACCAGTCCCTTCCGCGAAAGCACGGAGATTCGCTTCCTGCAGCCTCAATCCGGCGAAGTGAAACTCAGCATCTTCGACACTCGTGGGCGCCGAATTCGTGAGATTCACAACATGGTTGCCTCCGGTCAGCGGGCCCTTGTTTGGGATGGAATGGATTCCGCGGGACGAGTCTTGAGCAGCGGCGTCTACCTCTACCTCCTCGAAGCAGCTGGAGAGGCCGCCACGGGGCGTGTCATCAAACTGCGCTAGGTAAACTAGTCATTCGAACCGCCGGCGCGCCCATCCTTTTCGGCGCGTCTGCGGTCGTTTTCGTCGAGGAAGGATTTGCGTAGGCGAATGCTCTTGGGCGTAATCTCAACGAACTCGTCGGGGTTCAGGTACTCCAGACATTCTTCCAGGCTCATCTTGAGCGAGGGCGCCACCTTCAGCCCTCGGTCCGAAGCGGCCGCGCGCATATTGGTGAGCTTCTTTGATTTCTGGGCGTTGCCCACCAGATCGCCTTCCTTGGAATGCTCGCCGATGACCTGCCCCGTATAAAGCTTGCTGCCCGCCTCCACGAAAAAACGACCGCGATCCTGCAAGGCATCCAGAGCGAAAGGTATGGCCTCGCCGGTGCCCATGGAAATGATGCTGCCAGTCTGCCGTTGGGGGATGGATCCCTTGAAGTACTCGTACTGGAAGAAGCGGTGGTTCATGACAATCT
>JACNKJ010000172.1 GCA_014382085.1 bacterium | reverse complement strand
GCCGAGGCCACATTGTAATCGGCCGCCTGCAGCAGACGCACGAGGATGTTCTCCCCGTCCTCGCCCACATAGCCCGCCTCGGTGAGCGTGGTGGCGTCCACGATGGCGAAGGGCACCTTGAGGAGCGTCGCCAGGGTGCGCGCGAGCAGGGTCTTGCCCGTGCCCGTGGGCCCCAGCATGAGAATGTTGCTCTTCTCAAGCTCAACCTCGTCGGCTTCACGCAGATGAAAGATGCGCTTGTAGTGGTTGTAGACCGCCACCGCCAGCGTGATCTTCGCACGATCCTGTCCGATCACATAGTGATCGAGCTTGTTTTTGATTTCCTCGGGCTTGGGGAAATCCTCCTCTTCGAAGAGTGGTGGAACCACCATCTCCTCTTCGAGGATGTCGTTACAGAGCTTGATGCATTCATTGCAGATATAGACATTAGGACCGCTGACCAGCTTGGCCACCTCGTCCTGTCCTCTGCCGCAGAATGAACATTTAATCATCATAGCTCCTTAAGGTAAGCTCTACTTGTCGCCGGCTTGCAGATTGCCGGCTTTTTCCATGACGCGATCCACAAGGCCGTACTCAAGAGCTTCCTGCGGGGTCATGAAATAATCGCGGTCACTGTCCTTGGCGATCTTCTTGACTGTCTGCCCCGTCATCTCCGCCATGAGCTCGTTGAGCTTGTCACGAGTTTTGAGAATCTCGCGGGCGTGAATCTCCATGTCCGTGGCCTGGCCCTGGGCACCGCCGCTGGGCTGGTGGATCATGATGCGGGCGTTGGGCAACGAGTAACGCTTGCCCTTAGTTCCCGAGGCCAGCAGGAAAGCTCCCATGCTGGCGGCCATGCCCATGCAAATGGTCGACACATCGCTCTTGATGTACTGCATGGTGTCGTACATGGCCAGACCCGCTGACACGCTGCCGCCCGGGGAATTCAGGTAGAGGAAGATATCCCGGTCCGGGTCTTCCGCATCCAGGAAAAGCAGCTGGGCGATGGTCAAATTCGCCACGTGGTCGTCGATGGGCGACCCGATGAAAATAATGCGATCCTTGAGCAGGCGGCTGTAAATATCGTAGGCGCGCTCGCCCCGACCCGACTGTTCGATGACCATGGGGACCGGCATGTAGCTTGTAATCTCACTCATCAGGTATCCATCCTTGGAAAATCTTACCCTATCCCTGGGACTGAGGTGGAGTCTCGGGAATGGCCTCTTCCTTAATTTTTGCATTTTCTCTGAGGAAATCCAGAACTTTACGGTGAAGAAGGTCTTCGCGGACCCGTCCCTCCGCCTGATGCTTGGCGAAAGACTCGCGAATCTGGTCCACTTCGACGCCCTCTTGATCCGCGATCTTCTTCATATGATCCTCGAAGTCCTCATCGCTGACCTCGATTCCCTCCTGTTTCCCCAGGGAATCGAGCATGAACCAACGCTTGATTGCAAATTCCGCGCCCGGGCGGAAGTTCTTGCGGGCGCTCTCCTTATCCTCGTCGCTCATCTGGCCCCCGGCCCGCTCAACCTGCTCTTCAAGCATGGCTTCCACATAGCGAGTGACCATGGAGGGAGGAACCTCGAAATCGTTCTTGGCCACGGAGGACTGAATGAGTGCCGCGTCCAAGCGCTCGCGATTTCGCCCTTCCACCTCGAGGGCGATATTCGCCTCGATGCGTTCGCGAAGCGCGGCCACGTTCTCGAAGTCGCCCAGTTCCTTGGCGAAGGCGTCGTCGATCTCGGGCAGATGTTTCTCTTCCAGCTTCTTGAGATTGGCGTTGAATCCCCGCGTGCTTCCCGCCAGTTCATCCTGCTCGTAGTCCTCGGGGTAAGTCACCGAAAAAGTCCGTTCATCCCCCACCGACATCCCACGCATGCCGTTTGAGAACTCTTCCAAAATCATGGGACTGCCAAGCTCGAAACTGTGGTCGCTCACCTGCGTGCCCACGATGGCAATGCCAGCTTCATCAACCTGATGAAAATCGGCGGTGATGCGATCGCCGTCTTTGGCCTCACGCTCGACCTCGTTGTACTCGGCCCGATTTTCGCGGATGCCCAGTAGGGTTTGCTCAGCCGCATCGGCGGGAGCGTCTTCCTTGTACCACGTCACCTTCATGCCCTTGGTGCCGTCGATCTTCACCTCGGGACGAATCTCCACGGTGGCCTTGAAGGTGAAGGGCTTGCCCGTGCCAAAGTCGATGTCCGAATACTCGGGATCATTGATGGGCATGAAGTCGATCTCGTGGGTGGCCTGATGCCAGGCCCGCGGGATCAGGTATTCCAGAGTATCCATGTCGATCTGAGGACCGTACTGCGCCTCGACCTTATCGGCCGGCGCCTTGCCCTTGCGGAAGCCGGGCAGGGTCACGCCCTTACGAAGACTCTTGGCCGCCTCTTTACGAGCCTCACCCCATTCACTGGCCGGGACGCTCACAGAGACGACGCGCTGCCAAGACTTAGGTTCTTCAACCGTCACTTCGCCAAGCTCGACGAGGGGTGCGTGACTGTGTTCGTGGGTGTGCTCGTGCGTTTCGGTGCTCATCAGATTCCTTTGGTCTCCAGTCTCCAGTCCTCAGTCTCCATAGATCGCCGGATTTTTCGGGCGACAGGTGACTGGCGACTGGCGACTCTCCGGTGCGAGAGGGGGGACTCGAACCCCCACGAGTTGCCTCACAGGATCCTAAATCCTGCGTGTCTGCCAATTCCACCACTCTCGCGGATGGATCGCGCGTCCGGGCAATGCAGAGCCGCCCGAGCGTCCAAGTTACGAAGCCTGGGGCGGAGCATCAAGCCTTTATCAACAAAGAAGATGCGGCTTACTCACCCTTGAAGTCCGCTTTCCTTTTCTCCAGGAAAGCGCTCATACCCTCTTTTTGATCCGCCGTGCCGCAAAGGCTGCCGAATAGTCTTGCCTCCAGTTCAAGGCCACCGCCCAAGGGATGCTGCAGGCCCTCCTTTACGGCTTCTTTCCCGGCGCGCAGCGCCAAGGGGCCATTGGCCAATATTTGAGCCGCCAATTCGCGTACCACCGCTTCCAGTTCTTCCGCCGGCACCACGCGATTCACCAAGCCCACGGACAGGGCTTCATCGGCTTTGACCATGCGGCCGCTGAGGACCATTTCCAGGGCGAATCCGGGCCCCACCAGACGCGGTAGTCGCTGGGTGCCGCCATATCCGGGAATAACGCCTAGTTTCACTTCGGGCAGACCCAGCACGGCATTGTCGCTGGCAATGCGCATGTCGCAGGCCAGGGCCAATTCGCAGCCGCCGCCCAGCGCGAACCCGTCCCCCGCGCCGACCGCCGGCGGGGGAAGGTTGTCGATACGAGCGAAGACCCCCTGCCCGCGGCGCGCGGCCCCCAAGCCACTGTCGCCTTCGAGCTTGGGGAGCTCACTGATGTCCGCTCCCGCCACGAAGGACTTGGGTCCATCGCCTGAGATGACGAGCAGGCCGATGGCGCTGTCGCCCTCGATGTCGTTCAGGGCCGCGTCCATTTCGTCCAAGGTCTGAAAATTCAAGGCGTTCAAGGCTTTGGGGCGCTTGATGGTCAACCAGGCCAGGGCAGCGTCTTTCACAAGTTCGATATTCTCGTAGGGCATGAAATCCTTTCTCGGATGCGCCGTGTGCGGGGGGAAAGCGGAGGGAGGTTCACACAGGATAAGCGGGAAGTCAACGGACAGAACTGAGGACTGAGGACTGGGGACGAGGACTCAGCACGGAGTTAGTTCCCAGTTCCCAGTTCTCAGTTCAAGTTCATCCAAAACGCATAGATGATCGGCAAGGCGATGCCCAAGGCCATGAGCACTCCCCCACGACCGCCGAGCCCCTTGGACCCTCGGGTCAGGAAAATGCCTGTGATGGCCAACAGGGCCAAGATGATCGCGTAGGAGTCGGCGACCCAGGTCCAGAGCCCCTTGCCGGTGTTCAGATGCATGAAGTTAAGATCGAAGAGCATGGCCCGGCGCTTCACGCTTTCGGTGGTGACCTCGCCGGTGACCAGGTTTACCGTGTGCGTGGTGCCTTCCTGGAAGATCTGCAAATGCTCCTCGCTGGCTCGCCAAGTATTTTTCACGGGATCTGCCAGGGCCAGACGATCAAGCACGATGGGCAGGACATCCACCGTGAAGCCCGTACCCACGGGCTCCATGTGGCTCACCTCAAAACCGCGTTGGTAGTTGGCATCCCAGTGATGGGCATGGTTCACGGCGAGGCCGCTGATGGCATAAACCAAGGTCAGCCCCACCGTGAAAAAACCCAGTTCGCGATGCAACCAGCGACAGACGCGCCGGAATTGGGTCATCTTCTAGCCCTTTTTGAGAGACTTCTGAGGCATGTCCATGACCATGGCGCCGGTGCCGGAGATTTGATAAAGGGTCATGCACTCGGTGACCTTTTCAGAATCGAAATTTTCGCCGGCTTGCTTGGCCTTGTGCTCACAAAGCTGCTTGGTCGTGTCCAGATCGAGCTTGTTGGCAGTCCAAACACCTTCAGCGGCCAGAACGGAACCGAGAAGCTCGGGCGGGAAAACGATTTCACCGTCCTTGACCTTCACGCGAACCGTGTCGCCCTCTTTGTCCGAGGCCAACTCAACCCAGCAACCGCGATGGGAGCAGACGCCCACGGCAATGCCTTCCACACGGATGGTCTCGCCCACGTACTTGTCGGGATTTTCGAGTAAGTCACTCACCTTGACAGCCTTCTCCAGGCTCACGCCCTTACCGAAGACCTGGCCCTCGGCCGTGGCGCCCGCGGCGGCAAAGATCAGAAATGCGGCAGCTAAAACGATGGATAGAATCTTGTGCATGTTTCCTCCGGAAGGGTCCATAAGATCACTCTAAATTCTACCATCTTTGGCAGGATTTCAAGCCCGGATTGTCCGAAAGTGGGGTTTCTCTACCGAGTTGCCACACCTTGACCTGGGGCCTCGAGGTCGTTAGAATCGCCGCATTGCTGTTGTGCAAGTAACTCTATCCCAAGGACTTCGATGGCCCACGAAGACAAATTCGAGCTTCTCGAGAAGAAGCGCGAGCAGGCCCGCCTGGGCGGCGGACAGAAACGTATCGACAAGATTCACGAGTCGGGCAGGCTCACAGCGCGCGAACGCATCCACCTGTTTTTCGACAAGGGTACCTTCCAAGAGCTTGGCACCTTCGTGACCCATCAGTCGAGCGACCCGGCTATTAAAGACAATAAACCCTTGGGCGACGGCGTGGTAGCCGGTTTCGGCCAGGTGGACGGCCGCCTGGTCTACGCTTTCGCGCAGGACTTCACCGTATTCGGCGGCACCATGAGCGGTGCGAATGCGGGAAAAATCGCCCGGCTCATGGATTTGGCCATGGACAACGGCGCGCCCGTGGTGGGACTCAACGATTCCGGTGGCGCGCGCATCCAGGAGGGCGTGGCCAGCCTGGGCGGCTATGCCGACATTTTCCTGCGAAACACGCTCGCCAGCGGCGTCATTCCGCAGATCAGCGTCATCATGGGACCCTGCGCCGGCGGCGCCGTGTACTCGCCGGCCATTACCGATTTCACGATTATGGTCGACGGCACCAGCCACATGTTCGTGACCGGTCCCAAGGTCATCAAGATGGTCACCGGCGAAGAAGTGAGTTTCGAGGAGCTGGGCGGTGCGGGCACACACAACACGCGCAGCGGCGTAGCCCACTTCATGGCGGGCAACGATCAGGAAGCCTTGCTCCTTACCAAGAAAC
>JACNKJ010000039.1 GCA_014382085.1 bacterium | reverse complement strand
ACTCAACCTCGTCGAAGCCGCCGCGTTTTTCCACGGGAAGTTCCGGTTGAATGGCGCGCTTGCGTTCGGTGGGAAGTGGCGGCTGCACACCCACTTCGATGGGGCGCAGGGTCTCGTCCTTTAGGGGACGACCTTCCAGCCAGGCGTGAGCTGCCTTGGCGGCGCGATGTCCATGAGCTATGGCACCGATGACAGTATCGGGTCCTAGCACCAGATCACCCGCGGCAAAAACACCTTCCACCTCGGTCATGAGGCTCACCGAGTCGGCTTCCAAGGTCCCCCAACTACTCTTTTTGAAGGGCAGGTTGTCGGGGAGCAGGTCCAGGTTGGCTTCCTGACTGATGGCCGGAACGATGAGGTCGGCCTCTACCGTGAAGGTATCGCCTTTGATCGGCACAGGGCGGCGTCGGCCGCTTTCATCGGGCTCGCCTAGTTCCATGCGCTGACATAGCAGGCCCGTGACTTTGCCCTTCTTACCGATCACTTCCAGCGGACCCGCCAAAAATGTGAAGGTGACGCCTTCGTTCTCGGCTTCCACAACTTCTTCGGGCACGGCCGGCATTTCTTCCTTGGTTCGCCGGTAGACCACTTCTACTTTTTCGAAGCCCAGCCTTTTGGCCGTGCGCGCCGCGTCCATGGCGCTCATGCCGCCGCCGACCACGATGAGGCTTTTACCCTTGGGAATGGCTTCGCCCTTGCTGGCCATCCTCAGGAATGTAAGACAGTCGAAGACACCCGTGTTCTCGCGCTCGCCGGGAATGTTCATCTTTTTGCCGAGGGCCGCGCCCAGAGCCAGGATGATGGCCGCATAGCCCTGATCGCGAAGTTCGTCCAGGCTGATGTCCTTGCCCACGCGAACGCCCGTCTTGACTTCCACGCCCAAAGATTCGATGTGGGCCACTTCACTGGCCACTACTTCTCGAGGCAGACGGAAGGATGGGATGCACTGTACCAGCATGCCGCCGGCCGTTTCCTCCGATTCGTAGACAGTGACGCCGTAACCCAGGTTGGCTAGGTCGAAGGCTGCCGCCAATCCAGCAGGACCTGCTCCGATCACAGCCAGCTTCTCCGGACGGCTTCCCGCAACACGCACGGGTTCGGGACCGGGGTTTTCCAATTCCCAGTCGGCCACAAAACGCTTTAGCAGGCGAATGGCCAGGGGATCATCCAGGTCACTGCGACGGCAATTGAGTTCGCAGGGATGGGTGCAGACGCGCCCACAGATGCCGGGCAGGGGGCAGTCCTTTCGCACCAACTCCACGGCCTCGCGAAACTTGCCGTCGGCGATAAGGCCCACGTATCCCTTCACGTTCACGCCGGCCGGGCAGGCTGCGTGACAGGGCGAAGCGTCGATACGTTGAAGCAACCTTGGGCCGTAACGTCCGCCCAAATCCATTTGGATGCCGCCCGTTTCCAGGGCTTGCCAGAAGCTCTCGGGGAATCCCGAATTCCAGAGGGGCTTTACCAAGATCCTCCTCAGGCGGACCTAGATCCGCGCTTCACTAGCCCACGGGGGCCAGTAGTTTTTGGCCTTCCTCGTAGCCCGTTGCAAAGGCTTTGAGGTTGAGTTCGATGGTGCTGCCCGGAACCGAGCTTTCCACGGCTTTCGCTACAGCTTCCCGGTCGATGATGCCGGTAACCGCCGTGGTGAATCCCACCACGACAATATTCTGGACGATACGATTGCCCAGTTCTTCGGCAAGACGAGCCGCCTGAATGCCGTATGCCTGAACGGTGTCGCTCTGGTGTGGCGTGACGAGGTCGGCGTCATAAACGAGAATGCCGTTCTCACTGAGCTCGTCGGCGTACTTCTCGTATCCTTCGCGGCTCAAGGCTATGAGGATGTCCGTGTCGCGCATGTATGGGTAGGCGATAACGTTGTCATCCACGACTAAGGCCGAGGCGCAGGCGCTTCCACGCGCTTCGGGGCCGAAGCTCTGAGTCATGGTGGAGTGCAGGCCTCCGAAAATCGCCGCAGCCTTGCCGAAGATGTAACCAGTCAGGATGACGCCCTGCCCGCCGTATCCCGTGATGCGGATTTCCTTCCTAGGCATTGATGTCCTCCTTGCACATTTCGCAGGCTTCGTCGTGCAGGTAGTACTTTTCACCGAGAGTGGAGTCGAGTTGCTCCATGCTCTTCATCTGCCAGGTGGGGCGATCGCGATCGACGAATTTGCCCACGGTGATCTTGTTCTGATAACCGATGTCGATTTCGCGCGGATCGGATCCGTGTTTAATCTCGGCGTTGTCGTGATAGAAACGCATGAGATCGTAGCCGCTGCCCAGTTTGTTGCGCCGCGCGTAGAGCGTTGAGCAGGGGGCGATGGCTTCCACGAAACTGAAGCCTGGCTTGAGCAGTGCTTCCTGGAATGATTCGGTGAGACGCCGCACGTGCAAGGCCGTCCAGCGCGCCACGTAGGCAGCGCCGCAGGCTTCCATGAGATGCGGCAGGTTGAAGGGCTGCTCGAAGGCGCCGTGGGGCGTCGTGGAGGTATTGGCCGTGTTGGGCGTGGTGGGAGCCGCCTGCCCGCCGGTCATGCCATAGATGAAGTTGTTCACGCAGATCACGGTGATGTCCATGTTCCGCCGCGCCGCATGAATGATGTGATTGCCGCCAATGGCGAAGAGATCGCCGTCGCCGCTGAAAACCACGACCTTCATCCTTGGGTTGGCCAGCTTCATGCCCGTGGCGAAGGGTATGGCCCTGCCGTGGGTGGTGTGATAGCTGTCCAGTTTCACGTATCCCGCCACGCGACCCGTGCATCCGATGCCGGACACAATGGCCACATCGTCGTAATCGATGCCGGCCTTGTCGATGGCTTCAGCGAAGCACTTCACCACGGTACCGATTCCGCAAGTGGCGCACCAAATGTGCGGCAGCCGATCGGCCCGAAGCAGGTGGTCCATAGGATGACGATCTTCAGCGACATCTTCGTAGCATGGGTCCATCTTGAGATCGCTCATTTCGCCGCCTCCTCGATGGCCTTGAGGATGTCCTCAGGGTTGTGCACGGTGCCTCCCATGTGGGGGATGAGAATGGTTTCCGATTTGCCGGCGCAACAGCGTTCGACTTCCAGGCTGACCTGCCCGTAGTTGATTTCGGGAACCACGAAGGCCTTGACCTTGCCGGCGAGTTCCTTGATGCGGTACTCGGGGAAGGGCCAAACCGTGAGCAAGCGCATGCTGCCCACCTTGATACCCTTGGCGCGGGCCGCTTCGATGGCCGCACGAGACACGCGCGAGGTGATGCCGTAGGACAGCAGGATCACATCCGCTCCCTCGATCTCTTCCTCTTCCAGCATGCAAATGTCTTTGGCGTTGTTCCGGATCTTGTCGCAAAGCCGCCGCACCAGGGTGTCCTGCGTTTTGGAATCCATGGCCGGATAGCCGCGCTCGTCGTGGGTGAGACCGGTGATATGGTAGCGATGTCCGTCGCCGGCGTGAGCCATCGAGGGAATACCGTCCTCGCCGACCTCGTAGGGCAGATACTCGCCCTTGGGCTTGTCGGTCATGCGTCGCGGTAGGATTTTGATTTCACTCGCCTCGGGAATGACAACGCGTTCGGTCATGTGGCCGATGCATTCATCGAGCATGACCATGACAGGAGTGCGGTACTTCTCGGAAAGATTAAAGGCTTCGATGGTGAGTGAGAACGCTTCCTGCGGTGACTGAGGGGCAAGGGCGATGACTTCGTAATCGCCGTGGGATCCCCAACGGGCCTGCATGATATCAGCCTGGCCGACCATGGTCGGAAGGCCTGTGGAGGGGCCGGCGCGCTGGACGTTTACGATGACGCAAGGTGTTTCGGTCATGGCCGCGAGACCGATGTTTTCCATCATCAGGCTGAAACCGGGGCCACTGGTAACCGTCATGGACTTTGCGCCGCCCCAAACTCCGCCGAGGACGGCGGTGATAGAGGCGATCTCGTCTTCCATTTGAATGAAGGTTCCGCCGATGCTCGGAATGCGCCGTGCGTATCGCTCGACCACTTCCGTGGAAGGGGTGATGGGGTAGCCCGCAATGAAATTGCATCCCGCGGCTATGGCCCCTTCAGTGCAGGCATGGTCGCCGTCAAGATAGTGACTTCCGGTGAGCACGCGTTTGGGTTCAGCTTGCTGCATTTCGCACCTCCCCATCTTTCTTTTCGGGCAGGACGAAGATGGCGAAATCGGGGCAGATGATTTCGCAGAGATCACAGTCGACGCAGCGATCGGCCTGTTTCACCTCTGGGTAGTGATAACCCTTTGCATTGAATTCGCTGGACATGGCAAGCACATCGCGCGGACAAAATTCCGCACAAAACTCGCAGCCTTTACAGCGTTCAATGATGATGTGAATGTCGCCACGCGGGACTTTGATATCGTGGACGTCGAGGGGCTCGCGCCAATACCGCGGCATCTTGTCCTCTTCCCGGTGAGGGTGGAAGAGCTTTGGTTAGTAACCGCTTACTCCCGCCCAAACCCTAAGCTGAAATGAAGCCTCCTGCGGCGGTTGAACCGACAGGAAGCCGGGTCGACGGGACGACCCAAGGGCCGTCTTTAATTGGAGTTGAGGGTACACGGATCTTAAGATCTTGTAAACCTTATTTTTCGGCAGAAATGCGAGTTTTCCGGGATTTTCCGAGATGGGGAAACAGGAGGGGCGCTTCCTGTAAGAACGGTTCGGCGAACGCAAAAGATCTTGCCCTGGCGAATAAATCCTGAAGCTGTGGATAGGACACCCGAGCTGATTAAATCCCGGTGATCTAGTGCTTTTCCATGCGCAGCCGATATTCGAGCTCAACAGGCTTGCCTTTCACAAGGTGGACCGGTACGCAAACGGCGATCCAGGAACCTTGATAGACGCGCTCGAAGCCGTCTTCAGACATGCTTACTGTTTCGATGGGCTCGCGCCAGATTCGTAGGGCTTCACCTTCCAAGAATACCGACAGGCCCGACCATTCATCGCGGATTTCAAATTGCCGGGCTGCGTCGGCCCAGCCACGACTACGAAGTTGTGGTTTATCCAGGTCGGTTCCATCAACACGGAAGCGTCGGTCGTGGCTATCGGGGGCGAGAAAGTTGAAATTCCAACCGGAAGCGAAGGTCAGGTTTTTTTCAGTTTCGCCGATGTATTCGAGAAGGTAGGTGACACGCAGCGTGCGCCCCTCATTTCCCCAGGCCAAATGTTTCTCGATCTTTAGATCCTGGCGGCTGCCTCGTAATATCAATTCGCCCTCAGGGCTATCGGGAAGTTCAGCCTTGAAGCGCCAACCTCGTGTTTCATAGAGGCCGCCTTCATAGGGTGCCGCTTTCGCGCTGGCCTCGAAAAATCGCTCTTCCAGTCCTGCGCGCGTGTAGGGGTCATAGATGAGCAACTTCTCAAGACCCGTTTCCTTGGCTGACTTAACTTCGTGGATGCTCAGAGAACTGTCTTCTTCGGGTGATAGTGCCTCTGCCACATGGCGATGATAAAACTCGCGCCGCCGGGAGAGCGTGTTGCTCAAGGGGAAGGGCTTTTCGAGAAAATCGATTTCGCGAACGGTGCCACCGTCTTCGGGCTTAATGAAGATCTGTGCATGGGGACTGGACCAGACGATTTCCTTGCGCCCGTCCATGTCCATGTCCGTTTCTTCAATTCGATAAGTACCCGGATGCACGATGGCTTCCGCACGAACGATGCGCTCGAACACTGCTTGGCGAAGATGAGGCAGGTATTGAGTTCTGGACCGCTGATCGGAAGCTGGCAAATAT
>JACNKJ010000041.1 GCA_014382085.1 bacterium | reverse complement strand
GACCGCAACCGTGCGGTCGGCACCGGCGATGACAAGATCCTCCGGGCAAAGCTCGACTTCAGCCTCGTCCAAGGTTTGGGTCTTTTCCCCGGTACGAGCTCTTCTCACGATGATTTTCCCGCCAGCCAGATTTGTCGCATCGAAGGCGTGCAAAGGCTGACCGGTTTCATGGAGCACGTAGTTGGTCACATCCACCACGTTATTGATGGGACGCAGTCCAATGGCTTCGAGACGCTCGCAAATCCAGGAGGGGCTGGGAGCAATCTTGATGCCCCTCATGCATCGCGCAATGTAACGGGGGCAACCCACACTGTCTTCGATTTCGACCGGAAAGGCTTCGCCTTCGTATTGAACTTCTTCGCTGAGTTCCACCGAAGGTAATTTCAGTTTACGATTGTAGAGCGCAGCAATTTCGCGAGCCACGCCGATATGCCCTAACTGATCGGGACGGTTCGGAGTGACTTCTACATCGATGATCCAATCTTCCCGGCCGTAGAGTTCGGACAGCGGAGTACCCAGCGGTTTGTCGGTATCCATTTCAAGGATGCCCGCAGCGTCGCTACCCAGGCCCATTTCGACCTGGGAGCAGATCATGCCCTCGCTTGTTACACCACGCAGTTTGGACTTTTTGATCTTCATGCCGTCGGGCAGACGTTTGCCCTGGAGGATTACCGAGACGGTCAGGCCGCTGCGAACGTTGGGCGCACCGCAGACGATATTCCGCGTTTCGCCGTCTCCCACATCGACCTTGCAGACCGAAAGCTTCTCGGCGTCGGGATGCCGCTCACATTCGAGCACCTTCCCCACCACGAATTCACTCAAGGGATTCGGCCTATGTTCCACGCCTTCGACATTTAGGCCGAGCATTGTCAGGTCCCCGGCGAGTTTTTCGGCACTCTCGGGAATGTCAACATAGTCGCGCAGCCAGTTCAGACTGATCAACATGGCGGTCTCCTAAAACTGGGAGAGGAAGCGCAGATCGTTTTCCAGGAAAAGCCGGATGTCTTTGATCCCGTGACGCAACATGGCAATGCGCTCGATGCCCATGCCGAAGGCAAAGCCCGTCACTTTTTCGGGATCATATCCCGCAGACTTGAAGACATTGGGATGCACCATACCGGCGCCCATGATTTCAATCCATCCAGTGTTGCCGCAGATGCGGCAGCCCGACCCTGCGCAAGCGAAGCAGGTCATGTCGGCCTCGGCGCTGGGTTCAGTGAAGGGAAAGAAGTGTGGACGGAATCGCAGCTCTGTACCGCTGCCGAAGAACTCTTTGGCGAAATGGCGGAGGGTGACTGTGAGATCCCCCATGGTAACGCCCTCGTCCACGTAGAGCCCTTCCACCTGGTGGAATTCGGCGGCATGGGAAGCGTCGATGGCTTCATTGCGATAGACGCGACCCGGCACCACGATGCGCACCGGCGGCGGGTGCTTCTCCATGTAGCGGATCTGCACCGGGCTCGTATGGGTACGAAGCAGGACATCCTTCTCAATGTAAAAGGTGTCCTGTAGGTCGCGGGATGGGTGATCGTCGGGGAAATTCAGAGCCTGGAAGTTGAAGTAATCCAGTTCAACTTCAGGCCCCTCGGCCACCGAGAAGCCCATGCCCCGAAAAATCTCGACGATTTCCTGGAGCACTGAGGACAGCACGTGCCGACGCCCGAACCAGGGCTTGTAGCCCGGAAGGCTCGGGTCGTAACCGGTTGGAAGCGCGGACTCGCTTTGCTCCGCCACCGCCTGCTTGCGCAGGGCTAGGGCCTCTTCCAAACGGGCCCGCAGGTCGTTGACCGCCTGGCCGAAAGCGGGCCTCTCCTCTGCGGAAAGGCCGCCCATGCGTGCGAAGAGACCGGCCACCGCACCTTTTTTCCCCAGGTACTTGATCCTGAAGATTTCAAGGGCCTTAGGCTCCGCAACCTGAGCCAGTTCCTGCTCGGCGTCTTCCCAAAGCTGCTGGAGTTCTTGCTGCACCGGTCCTCCTAGCTTGCCTTGCTCATCTCCGTCTGAACCATATCGGCGAGCTTGCTGAAGGCGGTGGGATCATTGACCGCCATCTCCGCGAGCTGTTTGCGGTCGATGTCCACTTCCAGGGCCTTGAGGCCGTGGATGAACTTGCTGTAGCTGATGCCGTGGAGATTGGCCGCAGCGTTGATGCGCACGATCCAAAGGCGGCGGAACTGACGTTTGCGCTGCTTCCTGTCACGGTAGGCGTATGCAGCTGCGCGGTTAACGGCCTCGGTGCCCAGACGGACACTGTTTTTCCTTTTGCCGAAGTAACCCTTGGCTCGCGAAAGGATCTTCTTTCTGCGGGCGCGGGAAGCAACATTATTCACTGAACGGGACATGGTCTGTTCTCCTGTTTCTGAAGTCCGGTGGTCTTACTTGTTGAGGATCATCCGCTTGATACGAGCCGCATCGCCTGGGGAGGCCAATGTCGCCTCTCTCAGACCGCGCTTCCTCTTGGTGGACTTCTTAGTCAGAATGTGGGAGCCGAATGCCTTATGGCGGCGCACCTTGCCCGTGCCCGTCGTCCGGAAACGCTTAACTGCGCCTCGCTGGCTTTTCATCTTGGGCATAATTCTTCCTCCTGTAATACCGACGCCTTAGCGTCTATTCATTGTCGTCGGTCGTCTCTTCAGCCTTCTGGCCATCGACCAGTTTGTCGATACCGGGGCCCGGTGAAAGAATCATCACCACGTTACGCCCCTCCTGCTTCGGCCTCTGCTCGACGATCGCCAATCCTTCCAGATCCTCCAGCACCCGCTCCAGGGTCTTCATGCCAAATTCCATATGACTCATTTCACGTCCCCGGAAACGGAGGACCACTTTCACCTTATCTCGGTGGCCCAGGAATTTGAGAATATTGCGAACCTTGAATCGGTAATCGTGCTCGTCGGTTTTGGGCCGAAACTGCACTTCTTTCACGGAGACCTGATGAAGCTTCTGCTTCTGCCTTGCGATCTTCGCCTTCTTGCTGAGCTCGTATTTGTACTTACCGAAATCCATGATCCGGCAAACGGGAGGACGAGCGTTGGGAGATACCTCCACCAGATCCAGTCCGCGCTCGCGGGCCATGTCCATGGCCACCGCTGTGGCCACGACGCCGACCTGATTGCCCTCCTCATCCACGAGCCTCACCTCGGGGATGCGGATCCTTCCATTGACTCTCGGTTCCTGGTTATCCCGTTTGGGATTGTTGGGCCTGATCTCAGACACCTCCTGGCATGAAAAAAGGGTGGATGCCAAAGCAGCCACCCCCAGTTTGGGTTCTTGTAACTCTGACGAACTCGCGTTGCGGTTGTCAGGTGAGAGGACTGCCTCTACTTGTCCGTATTCGGTTGTAAGCAAAGAAGCTAGTGCTTATTCGCTATCTCGTCAAGAGCCCTGTTCAGGAAATCCGCTATGCTGAAAGACCCCTCATCGCCTGATTTCTTGCTCCGAACCGTGATCCCCCCGGCTTCCTGCTCTTTGGCCCCCACCACGATCATGTAGGGGATCTTCTGCAGTTCGGCCTGGCGGATCTTGTAGCCCAACTTCTCGTCTTTGGCGTCTAAGTCTGCTCGCAGTCCCGCTTTACGGAGTTCCTCGACCACCTTTTCGCCATAGTCCCTGAAGTGTTCGCTCAGGGGAAGCACGATGGCCTGCACCGGCGCCAGCCACAGGGGGAACTCGCCGGCGTGATGCTCGGTGAGGATTCCAATGAATCGCTCCAACGAGCCGAAAAGCGCCCGGTGGATGATATAGGGATGCTTGTGCTGACCGTCGGCGCCCACATATTCCACGTTGAAGCGCCGGGGCAGATTGAAGTCGAACTGGATGGTGCTGGTTTGCCAGGAGCGCCCGATGGCGTCCTTGAGCTTCACATCGATCTTGGGACCGTAAAAAACCGCCTCGCCTTCCATGCGCTTGACGCTCAGGCCCACACGATCCACGGCCTCCATGAGCGAGGCTTCGGCGGCGTCCCATTCTTCGTCCTCGCCGATGTATTTCGACTTGTTCGCCGAGTCGCGGACGCTGAGCTCCGTGGTCAATTCGGTGAAGCCGAAGATGGCATGCAGGTCGCGCGAGAATTCGATGAGCTTCGTGACTTCGTCCACCAACTGGTCGGGTGTGCAAAAGATGTGGGCGTCGTCCTGGGTGAACCCACGCACTCGCATGAGCCCGTGAAGAGTTCCGCTGCGCTCGTAACGATAGACGGTTCCCAATTCGGCCAGGCGCTGGGGCAGATCGCGATAGCTCTTGAGATCATCTTGATAAATCAGAATGTGCCCCGGGCAGTTCATGGGCTTGACCACGTAGGTCTGCTCATCCTGTTCGAAGGTGTACATGTTCTCCGCGTAAAAATCGAGATGCCCGCTGGTGCGCCAAAGGTCGCCCTTGAAAATGTGCGGCGTGACCACCATGTCGTAACCGCGTTCGCGATGGGCTTGCTTCCACCAGTTTTCAATCTGCTCGCGCAGGACGGTACCCTTTGGATACCAGAAGGCCAGACCACCGCCGGCTTCTTCCTTCATTCCGAAAAGCCCTAGCTGCTGACCCAGCTTTCGATGATCCCTTTTCTCCGCCTCTTCAAGACGTACAAGATAGGCCTCGAGGTCCTTGGCCTTGAACCAGCTGGTGCCGTAGATGCGCTGAAGCTGCTCACGGGTTTCATCGGCACGCCAATAAGCTCCGGCCACAGTGCGCAGTTTGAAGGCTTTTAGCATGCCCGTGTCGGCAACGTGAGGCCCTCCACAGAGGTCCACGAATTCCCCCACTTCGTAGAAGGATATTTCCTCTTCTTCGGGAAGCTCGCCCACGTGCTCCACTTTGAAATCCTGCTGCTTTTCGGCGAAGTAGTCCGCCGCATCTTGACGAGACATAATCTTCTTGATGAAAGGATGCTTGCCCTTGGCCAGCTCCTTCATCTTCGCCTCGATCTTCACAAGATCATCGGGTGTGAAGGATTCATCCACGAGAATGTCGTAGTAGAAGCCATCTTCAACATCAGGACCAAAAGCGAACTTGGCTTCGGGGTAAAGCTCTTGCACCGCATAGGCCATAAGATGGGCAGTGGAATGGCGGAGAACCGAAAGGCTCTCCTCGTCCTTGTTGGTGAGGATCCGGAAACGTCCACTCGTTTTAATCTCCGAATGACGATCCAGGATCTCGCCGTCCAGTTCCACGGCAATTGCACGTCTCAAAAGACCTTCGCTTACGGCGGCGATGGCATCGTCCACCGGAAGGGGTCCTTCCAGATTCAAGACTCTCTCATCGGGGAGAATCAGATCGATCTGCATCTTGGCCTCGCTTTCCTACGACGGTCGCTACGAATCGCCCGTCGCATAGAGGATATGAAAAAGGCCAGGCTGGATACCTGGCCGGGTGGGCGATACGGGATTCGAACCTGTGACCTCTTGCGTGTCGAGCAAGCACTCTAACCAGCTGAGCTAATCGCCCTTACCTAAGAATCACAGGATATATGACAGCCGGGGGCCTTTGTCAAGACGGTAGACGGGCTGCGAATAGATTAGGAGGCGCGAATGGTCTCTCCCACCACCTTCAAATCCGGTGAAGGTGCCTTGTGGAATTCCATTTTGTCTCCATGCATCTTGTGATCAATGGAAATATGATCCCCATATCGGATCTGTCCCGTGGAAACCAGATTGGCCAGGGGAAAGACCAGGAAACGCTCGATGGAGCGTTTCAGGTGCCGAGCGCCGTATCGCCGGTCGAAGCCCTCTTCCATGATCTTTTGCTTGGCCCCATCACTCAGGTCGAAGGAGAATTTAACGTCCCCTGCAGCCTGC
>JACNKJ010000368.1:3656-5825 GCA_014382085.1 bacterium | reverse complement strand
AACGTGGCGAAGATCGCGGCTTCAGGGGCCAAAACGGTAGTCTCCTCATGCCCCGAATGTGTCTTCATGCTGCGCGAGGCCTATCCCAAATTGGCGGGTGAAGCCCCCTACGAGGCTTTGCATCTTTCGGAGTATCTGGCGCGCAAGCGGGAGGAAGGTGCGGTGGAACTGGCGGGCCTCGAGGGAAATGTCACCTTCCAGGATCCCTGCCGCCTCAGCCGCCATCTCGATGCGTCTGAAGCTCCCCGGACCGCGCTGGGAGACATATTCGGTGAGAGTTTCCACGAGATGGAGCATCACGGAAAAAACAGCGTCTGCTGTGGAACTTCAGGCTGGATGCACTGCAACGCCGTTTCCAAGCGCATTCAAACCGAAAGACTTCGCGAAGCGGCCGACTCAGGCGCTGAAACCTTAGTCACGGCCTGTCCCAAATGTCAGATTCATTTACGCTGCGCTCAGGCCAGCGAAAAGGATGAACGATTGAGCAGTCTCCGAATCCGCGACTTCGCCACGGTTGTGGCC
Organism: bacterium; assembly: GCA_014382085.1. Lineage (GTDB taxonomy): Bacteria > Krumholzibacteriota > Krumholzibacteriia > JACNKJ01 > JACNKJ01 > JACNKJ01. The sequence continues at coordinate 5,303 of JACNKJ010000368.1, read as the reverse complement.
GAGTCCATCGATGGAGGTAATGGTTCATGGTAAAACCGCAGGACCTTCGCATCGGCGTGTTCGTCTGCGATTGCGGAAAGAACATCGCCGGCACGGTCGACACGGCAGCGGTCGCGAAGTTCGCGTCCACTCTGCCCGATGTGGTGGCGGTGGTGGGGAACAAGTACACCTGTGCGGATCCTGGGCAGATGGAGATCATGAAGGCCGTGAAAGAGCACAAGCTCAATCGCGTTGTCGTGGCCTCCTGCACGCCTAAGATCCACGAGCCGACTTTCCGGAATTGCCTCAAGGAGGCGGGACTGAACCCCTACCTTCTGGAAATGGCGAACATCCGGGAACATGTCAGCTGGGTGCACTCCGGGCAGAAGGAAGAGGCGACCGCCAAGGCCAAAGACCTGGTCGCTTCCTCCGTGGCCCGTGCCCGATTCCTGGAGCCGCAGATCGAGACCGAAGTTCCGGTTACCAAAGCTGCATTGGTCGTTGGAGGAGGAGTCGCGGGAATACAGTCCGCACTCGACCTGGCCGATCAGGGACACTACGTCTATCTGGTGGAAAAGGAGGCGAGCATCGGTGGGATCATGGCTGCACTGGACAAGACCTATCCCACAATGGATTGCTCTATATGAATTCTGGGGCCCAAAATGATGGATGTCGGTCGGCATCCCAAGATCAAGCTCCTCACCAGTTCTGAAGTTGAAAACGTCACCGGATTCGTCGGCAACTTCCACGTAACGATTCGGAAGAAGGCCAAGTACGTTAACGAGGAAGAGTGCACCGCCTGCGGCGACTGCACAGACATTTGCCCCGTTGTCATTCCCGACGAGTACCAGGAAGGTCTTTCCAGCCGGAAGGCGATCTACATCCCCTTCCCGCAGTCCGTGCCTTCGTCCTATCTCATCGACATGGATCACTGCCTGGGCACCAACCCCATCGCCTGCGGCAAGTGCAAGGATGTCTGTGAGAAGAAGTGCATCGACTACGACATGGAAGACGAGTTCGTGAACGTGGAAGTCGGCGCTATCATCGTGGCCACCGGCGCGGATGTTTACGACCCCACCGAGTACGATGAGTATGGATACACGCGCTTCCCGAACGTCATCACATCGATGGAGTTCGAACGTCTGATTTGCGCGGGTGGTCCCACCGAAGGTGACTTCATGCGTCCTTCGGACAAGGAAAGACCCAAGCGCGTCGGCTTCATTCAATGCGTGGGCTCGCGGGACCTGAGTCCCAAGGGCAACCCCTACTGCAGCAATATCTGCTGCATGAACACGGTCAAGTCCACGCTGCTTCTGGCGGATCACTATCCCGACAGCGAAAGCTCGGTGTTCTACATGGACATTCGCGCCTTCGGAAAGGGATTCGAGGATCTCTATCGTCGCAGCAAAGACGAGGGCGTTCGCTACGTACGCGGTCTTCCCGGCGCCGTCGAGGAAGATCCGGTCACGCACAACCTCAAGATCACGGCGGAGAACACGACCACCGGCAAGCTCGAGAAGCATGAGCTGGACATGGTGGTACTGGCCACGGGGCTCATCCCCCGTCGCGACGGCGGCCCCATCAAGAAACTGCTCAATCTCTCGAACACTTCGGACGGCTTCTACATGGAAAGCCATCCCAAGCTCAAGCCCGTGGACGCGCCCACGC
>JACNKJ010000368.1:0-3647 GCA_014382085.1 bacterium | reverse complement strand
TACATGGAAAGCCATCCCAAGCTCAAGCCCGTGGACGCGCCCACGCGCGGCGTCTATTTCGCGGGTTGCAACGAGTTCCCCAAGGACGTGAAAGACACGGTGACGCAGGCCAGCGCGGCCTCGAGCCGGGCGAGCATTCTGCTGAATGCGGGCAAGGTGACAATCGAGGCAATCACCTCGGTGATCGATCATACCTACTGCACGCAGTGCGGCATCTGCTCGACGGTCTGTCCTTATGGGGCCATCACCAAGCCCGACAAGAAGAGCGGTATCTTCCCCGAGGTCATCGAAGCGGCCTGTGCCGGTTGCGGAACCTGCGCCTCGGAATGCCCCACCGACGTCATCAAGATGCGTCATTACGACGACGACCAGATCTACGCTCAGATCGAAGCCATTTGCGCGGAGAAGGCCCACGAGAAAGTGCTCACCTTCGCCTGCAACTGGTGTTCGTATCCGGGCGCGGACTTGGCCGGCACCAACCGATCCCAGTACCCCGCCCACGCGCGCCTTATCCGCACCATGTGCAGCGGACGCGTGGACGAAGACTTCGTGCTCGAAGCCTTCCGCCAGGGCGCGGGCATGGTTCTGGTCAGCGGTTGCCACTTCTCCGATTGCCACTACATCAACGCGGTGCAGTGGACGCAGAAGCGCGTCGAAAAGCTCTGGAACCGTCTTGAGAAGCTGGGCATTCGCCCTGAGCGCCTGCAGCTCGAGTGGATCAGCGCGGCTCAGGGCAGCAAATTCGCCAAGGTGATGAAGGATCTGGACCGCATGCGCAAATTCGTCAGCCTCGAGGAAATCGAGGAGACGCAGCGTATCCTGGACGAGGAGATGGGCAAGGTTTCGGCCCGCAAGGAGAAACAGCGCGCAGGCATCCTCAAGCGCCGAGAAGGCGGCGAAGTGAAGGAGGTGCCCATTGGCTGAGTCGACCGTGACGTTTCATTGCCTAAGTTGCGGGTATAAGTATCAGGGGCCGTATGATCCCAAAGTGCCCAAGGAGCGCTCCTGCCCGGAGTGCCACAGCAACAGTGTTAGGCCTTTGCCCAAGGGCAAGGACTAGAACTGAGAGCTGAGAACTTGAACGAGAACCCTTCTCCCATCTCAGGAGAAGGGTTTTTCTTTGTTCTTGCTTATACCGTCCTCTGCAACCAAGTCTTCCGTCGAAAGTAAGTGAACCAGAAGAAAGCTGGGCCAAGCAATCCCGACAGCATCATGGCCCACCACACGCTTTGATATCCGAGACCCAAGAGCTTGGTGGCGATGAGCACGAAGGGGATTTGCAGTCCCCAGGTGTGCAGCATGGAAAAAAGCATGGGCGCGCGATTTTCTCCCGCGCCCGAGCAAGACATGTCGAAGGTGATTCCCAGGGCCGCAAGGGGCAAGCCAAGCGCGAAGATTCGCATGGTGGGAACGCCCATGGCGATGATGCTTGGATCGCTGAAGAAGGCGCTGGTAATGGGCCGCGCGAAGATTACCAAGAGCAGTCCGAAGACGCTGGTAACACCCACCAAAAACTTGATGGATGCGATGGAAGTTTCCCAGGCCCGCTCGGGTTTACCTGCGCCGAGATTCTGCCCGATGAGAGCCGAAAGACCGAGCCCCATGCCCACGATGATCATGATGCCCAGGGCCGTTACACGCATGGACATGCCGTAGACCGCCACCACATTCGCACCGAAGGCGGCGACCATGGGCATGATCATGGCGCGGCCGATGGTGAAAGAAAGGCTGTTGATACCCGAGGGAAATCCGATTCGCAGGATCTTCATCATTCGACTAAACCGAACACGATCCACGCCGCGCAAGTGCAGCCTGACACCGCTAAAGCCACCGTAAAACATACCCAGCCCAACAAGGAAGGTGAAGCCATAGGAAATGATGGACGCGTAGGCGGCCCCCGCCACTTCCAGACGCGGGAATGGCCCCCAACCGAAAATGAGGAAGGGATCGAGGATAAGATTGATCACGACGCCGGCGATCATCAAGACCATGGCCTTGCGCGGCTCACCCACCCCTCGCAGTGCCGTGTAGATGGTGAAGCTGGAAAAACTCACACCTAGGCCCAGCAATTGAACACTACCGTAGCTGGCCGCCAGTCGCAGGATTTCGCCTTCCGCCCCAAGAAGGCGCAGGACCGGCCAGAGGAATTTGTATCCCACCAGACCCACGATCAAAGCGAGGCCGAGTTTGAGGAGAATGGATTCCTTGATGGCCGCTTCGGTGCCGGGAATGTCGTCTTCGCCGAATCGGCGCGAGATCACCGCCACCGAGCCCGTACCCGCAATCTGGTTGGCCGAGGTGATGATCCAATAGAATGAGAAGAAAAGGGTCACAGCCGCGACGCTGGACGCGCCGAGCTTGGCGACCCAGAACATGTCCACGATGTCGTAAATGTTGGATGCGGCGAAACCGATCATGGAGGGAAGGCCCATGCGCAGCACCGAGCGAACAACGCTCCCCTCGGTGAATTGTGAGGCTTTCGGCGCTGGATTCCCCGCCTTAGGCGCCCCATCCCCTTCTGACATGCCTCTCCCCCAGAGAAATACCCGGACGCTCCGCGCCCGGGTTGGCTACGTTGGACATACTCTAGAGGGCTTTAGCCGTCAATACAAGCGCTGCTAGCGATGCTGAATGTCGAAATCCTCCACCAAGCTTTCCATCTCCCGCCATAGACCTTCCAGAGGGCAAGCCAGGATGACCACATCCTGAAGTTTTCCATAGCGATCGGTGGCGGCATCTTCCAGCACCTCCACCGCATGGAAGCCCAGGCGGCGGAATATTGAAAGCGCCGCCTCTTGGGGTCGAAGAATGTGAACGCGCAGTTCGCTGATCTTTTCGCGTGCGGCCAGGAAGTAGAGTTCCCGGGCGAGAAGCATGCCCAGACCCTGACGCTGGAAATCGTGCCCCACGATGAGTCGCAGTTCGGCAAGATTGAAATCCTTCTCCGAGTCTCTGAGCTCAAGCACACCCGTCCCGACAATGTTCTCATCCACACATGCAACCAAGCGTTTCAGGCGACCCCACTTCTGGATTTCCCGCAGACGTTCTTCCACCACCTCACGATCAGTGACATCGAAGCGAAGGTAGGCGCGATCCTCCTCGGGGAGTGCCTTGAAAAATCCGTATACGGCGTCCAGGTCTTCCAAAAGGATGGGCCGGATCGACACCTTGCTTCCGTCTTTGAGAGTCAGCTTTTTATCGGCCGTAGGACGAGTGGCGGTATTCATGGGTCTCCTTTCCACATAACTCAGATGAGGTCTTTCCCTCTGTCTAAATTGTAGCGAATTCGGAGCAGTTTGTCGGGTAAAAAGTGAGATAGTGACTATTTTCAATACTGACAACGATTTATCGCAGTAATATCAGCTTCTTGGAAAGCAGATCCTCCCCAGCCTGGAGCCTTAGGAAGTAGATCCCGCTGGAGCTGGATTGGCCATGATGATCGAGGCCATCCCAAATTTGCTCAAATTCTCCGGCTGGAAGCTGGCCATCCAGGAGGCTCACCACACGTCGACCGCGCAGATCGTGGATGCTCAAACTCACCTTCTCGCTTTGGGCGAGACTGAATCGAATCGTGCATTGTGGATTGAATGGATTGGGAAACACTTCCGAGAGGGCCGTAATCCGAGCTGCGGTTTCGGGATCCACCG
>JACNKJ010000221.1 GCA_014382085.1 bacterium | reverse complement strand
TACAGTCGGAATCAAGCTTTGGACGTTCGGAAAATTCATTTGGATCAACATTTGCATGGAATGATCACCATGCTAAGGCGGATCATCCGGGAAGACATCCAACTTGATCTTCAAAGTCCAAAAAACCTGTGGAGCATCCTCGCCGATCCCGTTCAGTTCGAGCAGGTGTTGATGAATCTTTGCATCAACGCTAGCGACGCCATGCCCGACGGCGGAGAGTTGCTCATCAGCCTTGAGAATCACGTTTTTAGCGAAGGTGATTCTCACTTGGGTGAACTTGAGGTCGGCAATCCCTATGTCCGTTTGGCCGTAAGAGACTCGGGCTTCGGTATGGACGAAGAAACCCAACGCCGTATCTTTGACCCATTTTTCTCCACCAAGGAAGTGGGCCGGGGCACCGGACTTGGACTTTCAACGGCGATGGGAATCATGCGGCAGCATGGTGGCACCATCGACGTTTCCAGCAATGCGGGAGAGGGCACGACATTCGAGATCTATTTCCCCGCCGGAGAAGACGAAAGCCTGCGTGTCCAGGAAGAAAAACTGGAAGAGGTTAGCGGGGGCCTTGAAACCCTGCTGCTAGCGGAAGATGACGAGTCCGTTCGCAAACTCACCGCCCGCACTCTGGAAGCCGCCGGATACAAAGTTGTCTGTGCGGCTGATGGGGCTGAGGCTCTCAAGCTATTCCAACAGAGACAAAACGAAATCGATCTAGTGTTGCTGGACATGGTCATGCCCATCATGGGCGGGCGTGAGGCGGCAAGTGAAATGCGGGAGCTCAAGCCCGATCTTCGGCTCTTGTTCATCAGTGGATACGATCCCGCCGAAAACGGTCTTCCGAAAGGCGGCGGCTTGCAACTGCTCAACAAGCCCTACGCACCGAATCAGCTGCTTGCAAAAATCCGCAGCCTCCTCGACGCCTAACAAGGACTCTCGTGGCACACATACTGATCGTTGACGATGAAACCATGGCTCGCACAGGTTTTCGGAAAATTCTGGCGCGCGCAGGATACGTAACTGAGGAAGCGGCGGATGGGGAGGAAGCGCTAAGGATTCTCCGCCGAGAACGCGTGGATCTATGCGTACTCGATATTATCATGCCCAACAAGGACGGCATTGAGGTGCTTCGCGAACTGCGTGAAACGGATAACAACCTTCCGGTTCTGGCCATCTCTGGCGGCGGACACGCGGACCTGGGCCTTTACCTTCGCATGGCCAAGAAGCTCGGCGTCAGCGCGACACTTGCAAAGCCCTTTGGAGCGGATGAACTCCTCGAAACCGTGGAAGGTCTTCTGGCCAAGGCCTAGTTTTTTCAGCAAGGTCATCTTTCGGCTCGCCACTGGCTCCTCAAAAAACCCTCCCCCATTCCGGGGGAGGGTTCTTGCTATTGGCCTATGACCTGAAGCCATTGTTTACTTCAACAAGACCATGCGCTTGCTGATGTTCTGCTCTTCCGTCTGCAGCTTGTAGAAGTACATGCCGGAAGCAACGGGACGACCACCCTCGTCGTCGCCGTTCCAAACCACTTCACGCTCGCCGGCCTGAACCACGCCGTCCACGAGAACCTTAACCAGGCGTCCCTGAGCGTCGTAGATCTTCAGACTCGTCTCGCCGGCCTGGGCCAGACTGAAGCGAATCTCGGTCTTCGGGTTGAAGGGGTTGGGATGATTCTGGCCAAGCTTGGTAGCGAAGGCCACACTCACGCCGTCATCCACACCGGTGGGATCGAAGAGACCCGTCAGCAGGAAGTCATCGACGAGGGCTTCGACGATGGATCCGTCACCCAAGTCGGAGGCGACGAAGCGCATCTGCACGACGCCCGGAGTGGCGAAGTAGCTGTCCAGATCGAAGGCGATCTGTTCCCAAGCGTTGGGAGAAGCATTGCTGTTCTCCACGTCGGTCCAGGTGTCGCCGCCGTCGTTGCTGATCTCCACAACCCAGTAGTCCTGGTTCGGGGCGTTGCCGCCGTCGTTGGAGTAGAAACGCCAGTAGCTGATGCTCACGTCCGTCGCGCCGTCAAGATCGAAGCGGGGGGAGTAGAGCACGGTCTGGCCGCCGTCAACGTCGTAGCTGCCGACGCTGGTGCCGGACAGGGGACCGGTGACCCAGCAGTCGGTGCCGGGAGCCGGAGTGTGGTCATCGCCGGGCTGGACATCGGTGGGCTGCGGATCCGCGCGTTCCCAACGTCCCGTGCCGGCGGTTTCCTCGAGAACGGTGCCGGTGTGCCAGGCGGTGTCGAATTCCATCTCATCGGGGAAGACGTCGTTGACCTGGAAGTAATGCAGGCTGCTCGGAGCATCCGCGGGGCTGGTGCCATTGTTTCCGCCGGTATCGGCCGCGTAGAGGTAGTACTCCACCACGGTTCCGTCGCCCTGCGCGGGAATGCTGCCCATGAACTCGTCGGGGTTACCCGTGGCGCTCATGGATGTGCTGCTGAAGCCACCGCCATTGACGCTGTAGTACAGGGTGACGCTGCCGGCGTCGATCACTTCGCCGCCCAAGGGCATGGAGACCGCGGTCGCCGCGATGTCATAGCTCGTGACGAAGTTACCGGTGTAGGGATGGGCGTCGTGGTTCACGAAGACGCCGATCAACACTTCGGGATAGACATAACCGTGGTTTTCGGCGGCTTCGGCGAAGATGGCGTAATGCGGGGTGCCATCGTCCAGGTTGCCGTTGTCGTCGTCGGCCACGAAGGTCCAGAAAACCTGGTCATCCTGATAGTAGGGAGTTCCGAGAACGCGACCATAGTGCCAGCGCTCGGCCGACTTGACGGTGCCCTCGGTGTTCCAAGCGCTGCTGCCGACATCGTACATGTCCTGCAACAGGATCATGGCGTCCCAGTTGAAGCCGGCGATGATCTGACCGTCGTGGTGAACGCTGCCGTTGAGGTCGCCGGGATACTGAAGAACATTGTCGGAGTTGCGGATTCCGCTGACACAATTGCCCGTGTAGAAGCCGCGTCCGATGATGTTGTCCTGGGTGATGAGGTTGCCGAGGATGTCACTGTTTCCCTCGCCAAGACCTTCATTGCCCTGGCCGCCAAGAATGTGAGCCTGCACGCCGTGGCCGAACTCATGGTGAACGACTTGCTGCAATTCGCCGGTGTTGCCGTAGCTTCCGCCGGCGGCACAGAAGTTGATGGTGCCGTCCCACCAAGCGTTGCCCGGGCAATAACCGTCGGTGCGGTTCACATAGGCGTTGATGTGGGCGTTCGAGTACCCGAAGGTCGCGTCAAATTGGTCGAAGAAGTCTTTGATGTCATTGACCGCGTCGAAGGTGTCGCGCTCGTCGTGGCGGGCGTTGCTATCGTCGAAACGAACGGTGAAGGGAAGGTCTTCGCCGGCGCTGCCGCTGAAGGCCGCCTCCGCACCGTTGTAGTTGTTCACCGTCACATAGGGTCCTGTCATCGCGGCGGTCACGGTTCGGTTGCCGCCACTGCCGGCGATGTACCACTCACCGTTTTCATCGCTGACCACGCTGCCAATGCCGGAAACGTTGATATTCATGTAAGGAATGTTCGATTCCGTGACACCGTCGCAATAGCCGTAAATCTGGGCGGCGATTTCCGTGTCGCCGCTGTAGGCGAAGTGGATGTCGTTGAAGCGCCAGATGATCTCGCCGCTGTGCGCGTCCACATGACTCACCCAGATGCCCAAAGGACTCTCGGTGCGAATGCGGGTGCGCCAAACGAGGTGATGCTCCACTTCGGTCTCGGAGAGAGCGACGGGGAGAACCAGAAGCTCGGGGGCGGCTTCAATGTTATCGGTGCTGGCGTTGAAAGGCAGGTCGGCCAGGGAGATATCCTGGGCGGCCAGAGCGCCGATGGAGGGATTCGGATCGACCGTGATGTTGTCGAAATAGTCCGAGCCCATGAGCATTAGCTTACCCGTGTCGGAGAAAGCTACGCGGACCTGGGACTGCCAAACATCGAGGCCCTGGTAGGTCTGCTGGAAGTGCGCCACCCATTTACCCATGGCATTGGGTGTGGCGTGAAGACGAAGGTCGCTGCCATCGGTCTTCAGCACCTCGGCGTTGTCGGCGATGATCTGCCGAGCCACGTTCTCTAGCTGTATCGCGCTGGTGATGTCGCCGGTTACCTGCGCGCTCGTGCCATAGATATGGCGGGGCGTGCCGGAGAGTGAGTTCCAGGAATAGACCGCCCACTTGCCGCCATAGCGACTTTCAAGAGCCATGGTCGCCTGCATGGAGCCCATGTCGCGATCGTAACCGGAGTTGTCTCTAAAGTTGTAACGAGGAAGCTTAATCTCGTATTCATCGTTCTGATCGACCGCGTCGAAGGCCAAAGCGGGGCTGCTCACAACGAGAATGCTCGCTGCGAGTAACATCGCCATGGCTCCGCGCCATAGTTTCAGTCCTGTCATTGAGAATGACTCCTTATAGTATGGGGAACCTGCAGGGGCTCCTGACGGCGGCTCAGGTGAAGATGGAAAAGGGGATCACCTGTCCTGGATTGGGATTGCAATGACTGAACAAAGTTTAGCACAGAGTGATTCAAGCTTTCAAAGGTAGAAATTTCAGTCAATTGCGATATCTTGAAATTATCAACAACCTCATCCCCTTGCGCCTCTTGCGAATCGGCACTTCCATAGCTAGAATCGCCTGTTCTTTCAAACGGTTGGGAGTCTGACATGAGTATCGCCTGGGATTCAAATCGCGCCATCGCCAGCAATGTTTTCGAGACCATCGGCCGCAGCCCCCTTCTGCGTTTGGGGCGCATCACCGCCGGTAGCAATCTGGAATTGCTGGGGAAGCTGGAATATTTCAGCCCCTCGGGCAGCCTCAAGGATCGCATCTACTGGAGGATGTTCACCGATGCCGAGGAGCGCGGCGAGTTGAAACCGGGCATGACCGTGCTTGAGTGCAGCACCGGCAACGCCGGCATCGCCTGTAGTTTCATTGCGGCAGCCAAGGGCTACAAGTGCATCATCGTCATGCCCGTGGGCATGAGTGAGGAGCGCAAGAAGCTGGACATCGCCTACGGCAGCGAGATGGTCTACACCCCCGGCGGCGAAAGCGACGTGGACCTGGCCCTGGAAAAAGTCGAGGAGATCAAATCCCAGGATCCCGGCAAGTACTGGGTGCCCGGGCAGTTCAGCAACGATGCCAACGTGAAGGCACATCGCCTGACCACCGGACCCGAACTCTGGGAGCAGACCGGTGGAAAGCTGGACGCCTTCATCGCCACCCAGGGAACAGGCGGGACGATCACAGGCGTGGCTCAGTTCATGAAGGAGCAGGGCTCGAAGGCCAAGTTCTACGCCATCGAACCGGCCGAGTGTCCCCTGCTGAGTCGGCGGGAGTGGGGTCCCCATGGCATCGAGGGCATTGGCGACGGCTTCGTCCCCCGCAATCTGCACGTGGATCTGCTGGACGGCATCATTACCACCACCACCGACGAGGCCGTGGTCATGGCCAAGCGCCTGGCGCGGGAAGAGGCCATTTTCTGCGGTATCTCTTCGGGCTCAAATGTGGCCGCCGCCCTGAAGCTGCACGCCAAGCATCCGGAGATTCGCCGCATCGTCACCATGATCAACGACACGGGTCAGCGATATTTTTCCACACCGCTTTGCGACTCGCCTAAGCACTTCGATGTCCCCGAGCGGGATCATCCCATGGACGACTACACGGTGGCCGAGCTGGACAAATATCAGAGCGATTGGGATCTCATCGACTAGGCCCTTGCGCATAGGCATAAAAAAGCGGGCGGCGAGAAACATCGCCGCCCGCTTCGCTAGCCTGGAAAGGGACGCTTAGTGGCCGTTACCGCCACCATTGCCGCCGCCGTTTCCACCACCATTACCTCCACCATTGCCACCCTGGCCGCCATTGCCGC
>JACNKJ010000325.1 GCA_014382085.1 bacterium | reverse complement strand
GTTTTCAACGGTCTCCTGCAAAGCGCTCTGGGACGTGGTGATTGGATTCGAGCCGAGGAGCTTCTGGGTGTAGACAGTGCGAAAATGGCCGAGCTAGACGAAAATGCCGTGCTTAGAATGCTTCGCCATATGGTGGACGAAGGTCGCAATCTCCAAGCTCTGGATCTGCTCGACGGCATCTGTCTGAGCAATCGCGAAAATGCCTCCGCGAATCTGGTGCTCTATAAAGGTCTCTTGCTTCGCAGCATGGGTCGTCTGGAAGACGCGTCCTTCCATTATGAAGCCCTGCTCAACGCCATGAAAAGCCCGGGCATGTTGCATCCCAGCGTTCACGGTGAGGAACAGCAAATCCTTCAAGGCGCTGCCGACTGTGCTTTCTTACTCAACGATCGCCTGCGCGCACGCCGTCACTATGGTGAATTGACGAACTGTGTTCACACCGAAGCACGCAATTGGGCCCGATTCCAATTGGCCCAGCTGGACATGCTCGACAATGGATACGAACAGGCCGCCGAGGTCTTCGCCAGCATGGGAGCCGACTCCATTACAGATCCCATGAATGCCTGGGCCATTTATCTGAGGGAGCACACGGCGACCATGAAGGAACATGCCGACTTCTTACCCGACAACCGCCCGAATATTGAAGTGGAAGAGGAGAGGTAGGCGATGGAAGCGCTGCTTGAAAAGCTGATCCACGTTTACCGACGAGAGATCCGCCTTTACAGGGAAATCCACGAGTTGGTGAACCGCCAGCGACAGGAGATTCTTTCGGGGGCTTCCTATGGACAGATCAACGAGAGCTTGCGCGCCAAGCGCGATCTGCTCGTGGACATCGAAGAGTTGGAACTTGGCATTCGCAATGAAAAAGAGCTTTGGCAGCGGAGGAACCGATCACATGACGGGGAATCAGCCGCCACGCTCATGGTGCTGCTGGCCGTAGTTACGGAAGCAGTGGAGGGGATCTTGGAAGCTGAGCGGGAAAACGAATTGCTGCTCACCACTCGTCGTCGTAACGGGATCAGACCCGTGATCGGATCGGCGAAAGCCAAGCAAAGCTATCAGGTCCAAGAAATCGTGGAGGGGAGTTAACGATGGCGAGGACTAGTGCGCCTGAAAGGGCAAAAATTGATCCCGTGGAAGCCGTAGGACGCCTGGTGGCGGGCCTGGGCCACAATCTGCGAAGCCCGCTTACGGGTCTGCGCGGTTACGGAGAGCTTCTAGGGCAAGATACCACGGCCGATTCGCGTGGACGCTGGGGTGAAGGCCTTCAAGGTGGCATCGATGATCTCGAGCTGCTCATTGATGGCATTTCCCGGTACCAGATTCCCCGAGATCTCAAAGTCGGTTTGGTTCCGGCTCGTGGATTGATGGAGGAAGCTTGGAAGCTTGCAGAACGACATTGCCCGGGAGCGAGAAGTCGAGGTATTCACCTGAACAACCATCTTTCCAGTGTGGCGGTGCTTCAGGTGGATCCTTTCCACTTCCGCAACCTGCTTGTGAACCTCCTTCAGAACGCACTGGATGCCTCACCTCCGGGAAGCGAGATCACGGTTCGTACCGGTCAGGGCGACGAGCTGCTACGCGTAGAGGATTGTGGTCCCGGCCTGGGTGCTTTAAGCAGCGATGATATTGTACAGCCCTTCTTCACCACACGACAGGATCGTGCGGGCTTGGGGCTGAGTGTGGCGGGCGCCATCGCCGATCGTCACGGATTGGAATTGCTCTGGGAGGAGCGCGAAGAAGGCGGACTCAGAGTTCGCATTATGATCAAGGAACACTTTCAAAGGAGTGAAAGGTGAGTCACAAGCGTCGGATTCTCATCGTAGACGACGAAGCCGTCATGACCGGATTCCTCGGGGATCTCTTGTCCCGAGACTTTCAGGTGGACAGCGCACCTTCGGCCGAAGAGGCGGCCGCCTTGATCGGTAGCCAGGACTACGATCTGGTGTTTACCGACATGCAGATGGAAAATCGTGAAAGTGGTTTGGACGTCCTGAGCTATTGCCGTCGCAGTCGACCCAAGCTCCCGGTGGTGCTCATGACCGCCTATGGAACGGTTGAAAATGCGGTGGAAGCCATGAAGCTTGGCGCGCGAGAAATCCTCACCAAGCCCTTTGGCCCTGGAGAACTTTTTTCACTCATCGAGCGAGTTCTGGAAGAGAGGATGGAAACTAGCCTTCCCCAGAAGAACGAAAGAAACAGGAATGATGAGCCACAGAAGCCGAAGCAAAGCCACAAACACAAAATAGTGGGCGATAGCCCTTCCATGCACCGCATTTACGGGGTTGTGGAAAATGTGGCTGAGACCAACGCCACCGTTTTGCTGACGGGAGAAAGTGGAACGGGTAAGGAATTGGTGGCTTCGCTAATTCACAATTTGAGCCGCCGATCTGAAGGCCCCTTCATCAAGATCAACTGTGCAGCTATCACGGATACGCTACTCGAGAGCACCCTCTTTGGACATGAAAAAGGAGCTTTTACCGGTGCAATCAAGCGTACTCCGGGTAAATTTGAATTAGCCAACGGCGGAACACTCCTGTTGGACGAGATCAGTGAGATGAAGCCTGAGCTACAAAGCAAACTGCTCCGGGTGCTTCAAGAACGCGAGTTCGAACGGGTTGGCGGAATTTCGACCATTCCAACGGATGTGCGTATCGTCGCCACCTCCAATCGGAATTTGAAAGAAGAAGTGCGCTCGGGGAATTTCCGGGAAGACCTCTACTTCCGTTTGAATGTGGTTCCTTTGCACCTTCCGCCTCTTAGAGAGCGGGAAGGTGATATCAACCTGCTTCTAGATTATTACCTCGATCGCTATGCCGAGGAACATGGCCTGGTGCGTCCTGAACTGGAACCCGGACTTTTGGAATCACTTCAGCGCATGCCCTGGCCAGGAAATGTCAGGCAGTTCCAAAATGCGGTGGAACGAGCCATGGTGCTCAGTCGGAACCGCAGGATCGGCATGAGAGATTTCCTTTTCGACTACGACTTAGGCGACCGACAGGAAAAGAAGGACCTATTCGATGAAGATCTTACGATCAGGGAAATGGAAAAGAAGATGATCCATGCCGCTCTGAGCCGCTTCCAAAACAATCGAACTCAGGCCGCCCGACACTTGGGTATCAGCGTCCGCACCTTACGCAACAAGCTGAACCAGTACCGCGGCGAGCGCGAGGCTGTGGGAGCCTAAGATGAGCGACAAACTTTTCGGAAGCCGCACAGTGGATCTGCTCAAACGCAGTTTGGATGCGTATTCGCTGCGTCAGCGAGTCATTGCGGAGAACATTGCCAATGCCGAGACGCCAGACTACATGGCCAAACAAGTGGAGTTCGAAAAGCTATTGGAAGAAGCGGGAGAAGCTTCCAATCGCATGAAGAGTAGCCAGGACGGCCATCAGATGAAGGCGGAACCCACAAAAGTTCTTTCTCAGGTTCATGAGAACTCGGATAGAGCCATGGACAATGGAATCAACAATGTGAGCATCGACATGGAAATGGCGGCTCTGGCCGAAGCGAACCTGAGCCACAAGATGTCCACCCGAGCCTTGGCCTTGCGCTATCAGCTTTTGCGCGGAGCCATTCGCGGCAAGGGCACGCCCTAGGAGTGAGCGATGAGTGACGGAATATTTTCTGCCATGCGAGTGAGCGCTCAGGGATTGCGCGCGCAACGAATTCGTCTGGATGTGACTGCCGAAAACATGGCCAATGCTGAAACTACACGTACGCCCGATGGGGGTCCCTACCGAGCTAAGCGCGCGGTTTTCACGCATCAGCCTGGGGGCAACATTCTCGGTCCGCGACGCAAGAACAGCGATGCCTTCCGGGAAATGCTCTCCAGTCAGCTCCGTCATTATCCCGCAGCGCAGGAAGCAGCCCAAGCGACGGGCGTGAAGGGTGCGAAACTGAATGTTGAGGTTATAGAAATCGATGATGCGATCATAACCGAGTATGACCCCACTCATCCCGATGCGGATGAGGAGGGATTGGTGCAGAAGCCCAATGTGGATCCTGTGGCTGAAATGATGAACCTCATCGCAGCGACGCGGGCCTACGAGGCCAATGCTACGGCCATGGACACGGCGAAAGAAATGTTAAACCGGGCTTTGGAGCTTTAGGAGTAGAGCATGGGTGAAATCGGACGCATTAGGCCGCTGGTCACACACAATCTTCTCAAGGCCTATCAGAAGGCCCAAACCGAGGGTGCTGAAAAAAGTGGCTTTGGGGATCTGCTGAAACAAGCGGTCAACAAAGCTGATGCTACCCAGAAGAATGCGGACATGATGGTGGACCGAGCCATCATCGGACAGGAAAAGGATTTGCACAAAGTGATGATGGCCCAAGAGGAGGCCTCTCTCACTTTTGAACTGCTCATGGAAGTTCGGAACAAGCTCATGGATGCCTATACCCAGATCATGCAGATGCAGGTTTAACCAGATGTTAGAAAGAGGCGGTAAATAGGGATGCCGAGTTTCTTTGATAAACTGAGAGAGCTCTGGGGACAGTTGGAAGCCGGGCAGAGGATCATCTTTCTGTCTCTTTCAGGAGCGATGATCGTCACCCTGGTGGTTTTCTTCGCCTGGTTGGGCCAGGAAGACTACACCTTGCTTTACTCGAACTTGAGTCCCGAGGAATCTTCGAGGGTCATCGAATCCCTGCAGAAGCGTGGTGTGGACTATCGAGTGAGTAGCGGGGGTGCAGGAATCATGGTTCCTGTCAGACAAGTGGGTGAACTCAAGGTATTCATGGCCGGTGAAGGCATCATCAGCAACGGTCCCGTTGGCTACGAGATTTTCGACAATCAAGGTATTGGTGTGAGTGAGTTCACTCAGAACCTTAATTATCAGCGTGCCCTGGAGGGTGAGCTATCTCGTTCCATTGGCGGACTTCGTGGCGTAGAGACGGCACGAGTTCATTTGGTCATCCCCAAGCCAGCCCTATTCAAAGAAGAGCGGAAGAATCCTACCGCCAGCGTGGTGCTTGAACTTGGCCGACCAGGTCTTTTTGATCGCGGCCAAGTGGATGCGGTTCAGCGTATGGTTTCCAGCTCGGTGGAGGGTTTGGAAGCCGATCAAGTGGTCGTTCTGGACAATTTTGGCACTTTACTCTCGGGTGAAAGTAACGACGACGTGGCCGGCCTTAGCAACACTCAACTTGAGCTAAAACAGAAGGTGGAAAGCTACCTTGCTGGAAAAGCTCAGAGTAGCTTGGAAGAAGTGTTGGGTTATGGCCGCGCCTTGGTTCGAGTGAACGCCGACCTAGATTTTGAGCAGGTGGAAAGCACGCGAGAGATCGTGGATCCGGAAGTGTCTGCAGTGATCAGTGAAGTTCGTAGTGCGGAAACCGATGAGGCCACCGGCGGCAATGTCGAGTCGAGTACGGTGAATTATGAGTTTAATCGCGTGGTTGAAAATATCATTGGCTCGGTGGGAACAGTTGAGCGCCTTTCAATTGCCGTGCTTCTGGACGGCAAGTACGAAGAAGACGAGGAAGGCAACGCCGTCTATCAGCCATTAGAGCAGGCTACACTGGATGGCTATAGGAAGATCGTTGAAAGCATCGTGGGCTACGATGTGGATCGTGGCGATAAGATTGAAGTTCTCAACATGCCCTTCGACAACCTGCCTTTGGTCGTAACCGAAAAGGGGATCTTTGGGCTTCCCATTCCCCGCAATGTTTCCAACATCGTCAATCGCGTACTTTTCTTCGCCGGGCTCGGTTTCCTGTTACTTCTGTTCCGGAAAATGGGGATTCGTATGGCAGACATTTTGCGCCGCATGCCCACGACCGCAGCCGCTGCGGCTCCAGACGAAATTAACGAAGCCGTAGTTCTCAAAAAGACACGCGAAGCGCTGCAGAACTCC
>JACNKJ010000155.1 GCA_014382085.1 bacterium | reverse complement strand
GCACGCCATCGTCGGCCCAGGAATCAGGCAATGCGCCTGGACTCCATCTGGGAATTGGCAGCAAAATCCGGATCCGTCACACCTGAGGAACTGCAACTTGAGGTTGGCAGCTCGGCGACACTGCGTGGACAGTTGGGCAAGATTCTGAACTACTACAACCATGCCTCCAAAGGCGCCATCCTGGCCGCCGCCGCCGATCTGCTTGGATCCACCAGCGTGCTCAGCGCCGGCAAAGGATTCGGCGAAGGATTCCTGCACAGTGTGAAGAATCCCGACAGCCGAATTCTCTCGGTGGGGGGCATTTGTGAAGATGGCATCAGCGGCGTCATGAGTGGTGTGTCGGCCTATGGCAGCCACTTGGCCGTGGCATCCAGCTACGGGGCATTCATGGCGGCCCTGGGACACGTGTCTTCCCGCCTCCATGCCATCGGCATGCAGTCCATGGCCGAGCGTATGCCCGGCGAACCGGCTCGACCGCTCATGTTGATCTGCGCCCACGCAGGCATGAAGACCGGCGAAGATGGACCCACCCATGCCGATCCCCAGGCGCTTCAGTTGCTGCAGGAAAACTTTCCGGAAGGCTCGGCATTGACCCTGACGCCCTGGGATCCCCAGGAGCTCTGGCCTTTACTGACGCGGGCGCTGCAGGTTCGCCCGGCGCTCATTGCGCCCTTCGTAACCCGGCCCAACGAAAGCATTCTGGATCGCGAAGCCTTGGGGCTGGCTCCAGCCACCGATTGTGTTCAGGGTCTGTACAGGCTACGCGCGCCCAAGGGCCAAGCGGACGCCAGCATCGTTTTGCAGGGCAGCGGCGTCACCTACGCCTTCCTGGAGTCGGCGTTTCCGATTCTGGAAAAAGAGGGATTGGACCTCGAGCTCTTCTATGTGGCCAGCGCCGAGCTCTTCAACGCCTTGCCGGAAGCGAAACGCCGGGAAATCTATCCCGAGGAAACGGCGAAAGTGGCCATGGGTATTACCGGCTTCACCGCTGCGACCATGCATCGCTGGATCATGTCGGAAGCAGGCCGCGCGGCGACACTGCATCCTTTCCAAGGGAAGCATTTCCTGGGGAGCGGACAGGCCGACAAGGTCATCGCCCAGGCGGGTCTGGACGGAGAGAGTCAGGCTGCGGCGATCATGCGCTACGTGGATACGCGCGCGGGAACTCCCACGCGCGCGTAGCCTGTAAACCGGTTTAACTGCGCACCTTGCTGCCTGTGCTCAGCTTCACGAGAACCCGGTGCATGGCGCCGTCGTCTTCCAGTGGAAGGGCATTGCCTTCCAGTCTTCGACCGTCCAATTGCAGTGATTCCACCTGCCCACATCCCTCAACCTCAAGTTGATAGATGGATCTGCCGTGGCGGTAGGACAGCTTGAAGCCATTCCAAGATTCGGGAATATTGGGTTGCAGGCGCAGCTTGGAGCCTGAGAGCTGCAGGCCCAGAAGATCTTCGATCCAAACGCGGAAGTACCAACTGGCCGCGCCCGTGTACCAGGACCATCCTCCCATGCCTACATGTCCCTCGAGCTTGTAGACATCTGCCGCGATCACGTAGGGCTCAACGCGATAGCGATGCGCGCTTTCCAGATCTCGAGCATGGGTGATGGGGTTGAGCAGATCCAAGATGCCATAGGCTTCATCACCTCGACCCTGCATGGCGAAAGCCTTGGCGAGCCAAGTGGCCGCGTGAGTGTACTGTCCACCATTTTCACGAACACCTGGCGGGTAGTTCTTGATGTAACCGGGATCCTCTTCACAATTTTCGAAGGGGGGTGCGAAGAGCAGGACCAAGCGATCCTCCGGACGCACCAGTTCCTGCTTGGCCGAGTCCAGGGCGCATCGAGTGCGCTCCGGGTTGCCGTAACCCGATATGGCCGCCCACGATTGACTCAGGGAATCCAGCCGAGCTTCCTGACTGTCTTTCGAGCCCAAGGGTGTGCCGTCGTCGTAGAATGCGCGCAGATACCAGTCGCCGTCCCATGCTGATTTTTCAACGTTGCCGGCCAGTTGTTCCGCACGTCCCAGGTAACCCTGAGCTTCGTCTTCCCGGCCCAGGCGCTGGCAGATGCCCGCGAAACTGCGAAGCACGTCGGCCAGGAACCAGGCCATCCAAACGCTTTCGCCCTTGCCGCCAAGGCCCACGCGATTCATGCCATCGTTCCAGTCGCCGCTACCCATGAGCGGAAGGCCGCGTTCGCCCAGGTTGAGTCCCTTCTGAATAGCCAGGCGGCAATGCTCAAAAAGGGTGGCGCTTTCCACGGTTTCGATCGGCTGTACGAAGATCTCGTGTTGGTCGTCGGCCAAGGGCGGTGCTTCCAGGAAAGGCACCTGTTCATGCAGGATGCCCTCCTCGTCCATCATCTCCACATAACGTGCGGTAACGTAGGGGAGCCAGAGCAGATCGTCCGAACAGCGTGAACGAATTCCAGCACCACTTTGAGGATGCCACCAATGCTGCACATCGCCCTCTCGGAACTGCCGCGAAGCCGCGCGCAGAATTTGTTCGCGTACGAGCTGCGGCGAACTGTGCATGAGAGCCATGGAATCCTGAAGTTGATCGCGGAAACCCACCGCGCCGCCGGACTGATACAGGGCCGAGCGTCCCCAGATACGGCAGCTAAGCGCCTGATAGGGGAGCCAGCGATTAAGCATGATGTTGGCCGCGGTATCGGGAGTTTCCACCTGCACCGCGCCCAGGAACTTGTCCCACCAATCTTGAGTGGCCTGGAAGGCTTCGTCCCTTCTCTCCTGGTCGGTGAATCGCGCCACAAGAGCTAAGACCTCTTCCTTAGATGCGCCTTGTCCCAGAAGCATGCAGAATTCACGCTCCTCGCCGGGATCCAATGCGATCTTTCTTTGAAGAGCCACGCAAGGATCCAGGCCCGCGCCGCTGCGACCCGAGAGGCCTTCACCCTTCAAGGCTGAGGGCCTGGCAGGATGCCCGTTGCGTCCCAGGAACTCCACGCGATCTGCGCTATGTGAATCGGCATGGGGGCTCATGGCCGCGAATGCCAAGCGATGGCCATAGTCGGAGTGAAAACGATTGCGCGCGAAGAGAACGCCCGCCTTCTCCTCCCATTGGGTGACCACATGCAGCTGCGTGTCCTCGCGATTTTCGCCGAGAGTCCACTCGCTGTAGAAGGTTACCGTCAAGGATCGGCGGCGCCCACTATTGTTGCGAAGACTGAGTCGCTGAACGCGCAAGGGTTGTCCACCACCATCGTCCATGGGTACGAAGGTGAGCAAGTCTTGTTCGATGGCGTGGCTGTTGTGCTGGAAGCGCGTGTAGCCGGCACCGTGACGAATGCGATAAGGCTCGCTTTCGCGAATGGGAAGGGGTGTTGGCGACCAGAGCTGTCCCGATTCTTCATCGCGAATATAGATGGCGTCCGAAGGCGGATCCGAGACCGGATCATTGGCCCAGGCATTTAAACGATTCTGTTGGCTGTTGCCGAACCAGCAGAAACCCGCACCCGACTCGCTGACCAAGGCGCCGAATTCCGGATTGGACATTACGTTGATCCAGGGAGCGGGTGTCTGCTCGCCTTCGTTCAAGGTAATCACGTACTCCCGCCCATCGGGCGTGAATCCACCGAGACCATTTTCGTGCACAAGCTCCTGGAAGGGCAATTTGAAGGACGGTTCCTCGGGCATGGTCTTGAAACTGCGCGATGGCGTGTCCGCGCTCCACTTAACCGGCAGACCGAACTGCTGGGGTAGGGGACCGCGCGCCGCGACCAGGTGCACATGGGAGGCGGCCAGCAAGAGATGCAGATCGTCTTCGGAAATCTGATCAGCTCGACGAAGGAAAACGCCGCCTGGTTGATCCACGCCCGTGTAGGGACTGTTGGCCTGGACCAATCGCATGAGCTGTTCCTGGAGCGGCTTGTCGTAACTGGTACTCTCTTCGTTGAGGATGAGCAAATCGGCCTTGAGGCCATTCCGACGCCAATAGTTGTGAGCAAGCAAGAGCTGACGAACCAGAGACATGTCGCGAACCTGTCCCACGCTGACGGCCACCATGGGCAGGTCGCCCGAGATGCCGTGTACCCAGAGGTTGGGTTGTCCCAGTCGATTCTGCCGCAGTTTTTCTTCAGGAGCGCGGAACTGGCGGCTGGGATAGATGACATGGGCGGCCAGCTGCTGGAAGCGCCGGGCTTCGTCGGGCTGGATGCGCAAATGCCTCAGTTGCAATTGCGCGTGACGCCAGGCCAATTCCAGTTCACGAGCGATGGCTTTCTCGTCGCCGTAGCGCTCCAAAATGGCCAGAACGCCCTCGCGAGATTCCGAGACGGCCAAGAGCAAGTTGAAGCGAATGCGACCTTGTGGTTCGAGAACCACTGACTTTCGCAAACTGAAAATGGAATCGAGCACTCTACCCTTTGCCCCCGAGAGCGGCGCACCCATGGCAGCCGGATCGGAAGTATCCCGACCTCGCCAGAGGAAATTTCGGCGATCAGTTTCGAATTGCAGCCCGGACTCAGCCTTCTGGTTAAAGACGATTCGATGCCCGGCCCAGATGGCCGCGCCGCCCGGTTCCTTGGCCTGGCGCTGGGCCAGGAGCGACTCCATCTCAGGTATGAACTCTGTCTCAACGAAAAGTTTCGAGTAGGCCTGATGCTGCCTGTCGGCTCGATGTTCCGCCAGCGCCAGTTCGAAGAAGCTAGTGACCTCGATGCGCTTTCGACTGTTCTTGCGATTGCTCAAGGTGATCTGCCGAATCTCCAGATCGTCCTCTGGAGCCACGATGACTTCAGTCTCGCAATGGATACCGTGATCCAATCGCCTGAATCGCGCGCGATCCGCGGCGAAATTCACGGTGAACTCTTCAGCCTCCTTGCCCAGAGGTTGGTGGGTGTTGCTCCAGAGTTCATGGTTCTCTTCATTGCGGAAGAAACAGAAACTGCCCCAGTTGTCGCGGGTGCCGTCTGCCCGCCAGCGGGTGATATTGATATCCTTCCATCGCGAATATCCGCCGCCGGCCGCCGTGAGCATGATGTTCATTTTCCCGTTGCCGAGTAACAGTGTTTGGGGTGTGCGCGTATGCGGAGTTTCGAAGCTGCGAGTGGCCGGGGCCACGTCGGCGGGCAGCATGCGTGTGGCCGTCCACTGACGCAAAGGAATCTTATAAAGAGGAGGCGCAATAGGAATGCGCTCGTAGAGTAGGGGTTCGGTTGCCTGCACACGCGGATCGGCATGGAATCGGTCCTGAAGAATTCCGTTGAATAGGAAATTGCTCAGAGCCAAGAACCCCATGGCCTGATGATGGATCATGTATGCGTGCACCACCACGCCGTGCTCGCCGGCGCGTCGACGCTGACGTCCGTAGTCGATGGACTCGAAAAAGCCGTAGTGTCCGTAGAGGTCTTGCTCTTCCAGCTTGCGCAGATTGGCGATGGACTCCTTGGGCTTAATGGGAACGGCCATGAGAGTGGAATAGGGTGAGACCACCAGATCATTGTCGAGTCCACGTTTCAATCCTAGACCCGGTGCGCCGAAGGCTTTGTACTGATAGGTATTCTGGGCATCCAGGTCGCTGAAGGCCGATTCGGAAATACCCCAGGGTGTTTTCTGCTTCTGGCCGTAGTGGATCTGAAGATCCACCGCGTCACTACAGGATTTGTCCAACAAGGATTTCTCAATAACCCTCTGGAACAGTGTCGGCATGAGATACTCGAACATGGTGCCGCCCCAACTGAGCAACACACGCTTGCGATTGACCATGCCATAAGGCCGCGATAGCGAAAGCCAATGCTCGGCGGGCACATCGCCGCGGGCGATGGCTACAAAGCTTGTGAGGCGCGCTTCGCTGGCGAGTAGGTCGTAGTAAGACCCATCCAGAGTTTCGTCACCCACTTTGTATCCGATTGAAAACAGTCGCCGTTCACGATCGTAG
>JACNKJ010000068.1 GCA_014382085.1 bacterium | reverse complement strand
GAAGGCCGGTGGAGGTACGATGGGTCCCTGAAAATAGATGACTCGGGAGATGGCGGGGGCGCCGGCGGTCTTGCGGGCCTGCTGGTCCAAGCGGTTTCCACAGCCATCAAAACAAAAACACAGGACTATATGCCGATCGCTCAGGATGTAAATTTGATGGTACTGGAAACACTTCCCGCTGGCTCGTACCATCCAAGGTTTGATGCAGATCAGGCGGATCCCGTTGTAGTTCAAAAATAGACCATCTACTCAATGCTGTGGCAACGAGAAACACTTGATCATTGATGTAGCTTTTTGAGTAGCCTTCGGCCTAGAAGTCGAAGGCTGCTTCTTTTTGCAATTGAGTTAATCTAAACTCTCAGAAAATCCAAATTGGTAGTCTACTGAGAATTGTAAGAACATTTCTGCCGATCTTCACACTTGCCGGGTGTCCAGGCACAAGCCACTATCCGAACAAGATATGAGTTCTGATCGAATGTAACGTTAGCTATACTCCGCGCGCTAACAACCCACTAGACATGCAAATGAGGTTCGAAATGATGGGGATCATCCGAGTTCTTGCGCTTATGAATCTCCTTGCATGCTTTGCGGTTAATCCTGCGCTTGCGGAAAGCGACCACTCGCAGCACTCCCACGACACCAGCGGCTTCGAACTCGGCATGTCCCTGGGCCAAGTGGATCTTGGGGAAGAAGAAGGCGCTGGCCCCGGCCTGCATGTCCACCTGGGAAGAAGGCTTGGTCATCACGGCATAGCCGAAATGGTTTCCATCGGCGTCGGCGGCGAGTGGATCTTCACCGAAGAGAAGCACTACTCCCTAATGCTGCCTGTCTCGATCCATCCTCGGAGGGGTCTGGCCCTCGCGGTCGCACCCGGTTTTCTCTGGGCCGAGCACGAGGGGCACATGGAGCGCGAGTATTCAACCCACCTGGAGGCCGCCTACCTATTCGAGCTGGGGCAGTTCGATCTGGGTCCCGCCTTTGGCTACTCGAAAACGGCGGATGAAGATCACACCATGATCGGCGTCCATTTGGGCTGGCACTGGTAGGGGGGCGACCGTGGCGACTATCCGCGAAGGTAATCAGACCATCCTTCTCATCGTGGACATGCAGGCCGGCGTCATGGCCGAGCTGCAGGACGCCGAGCGCGTTATCGCCAAGGCGTCCCTCGCGGTGGATCGTGCTCGCAACGAAAACGTGCCGGTGATCTGGGTGCAACACGAAAACGATGAAATGCCGAAGGGCAGTCCCCAGTGGCAACTCGCTTCCGGGCTCCAAGCCGCAGAAGGTGAAGTCGTCGTGGGCAAAGGCTACAACTCATCCTTCGAAGAAACCGAACTTGAGAACATTCTCACCGGATTGAGCGCCACGCACATTGCCCTCGCCGGCGCATCGACCAACTGGTGCGTGCGCGCCACGGCTTACGCTGCGCTGGAGCGTGGCTACGACCTCACTCTCATCAGCGACGCTCACGGCACCGAAAACCTTGAGCCCGGCGATGGCAGCAAGATTGCGGCGGCAGACGTCGTTCTTGAGTTCAACACTGTTATGACCTGGCTCCGCTATCCTGGTCGCCGCAGCGGCACCGCCACGGCCGCCGAGATCGACTTCACAAAGCCCTGATGCACCCAAATCCCTGCAAAAAAAGCAATTCCGGCAAGTTCCCGGCATTGACTCCGCCCTCCGGAGACCCTAAGCTATTCCGTCACAGATGCCGGAAATCCGGCCTTTTTTTTCAGACTCCCACCTGGACGTGCGCATGATCATCATCCTCAAGAAAGAGGCGACCAAGGCTAACGCCGACGAGCTTCTCGGCATTATCGAGGCTCAGGGCCTTAAGCCCCTCTACATGCCCGGCAGCGAACGTACGGTGCTCGGCGCCCTGGGCGATGAGCGCGTCCTAGCGACCCTGAATCTCGAGGCCCATCCCTATGTGGATCGGCTCCTGCCCATCCTCGCTCCTTATAAGATGGTGTCCCGTGAGCTTCAGGCCCACGACACGGTGGTAGATGTTGACGGCGTGCCCATCGGGCCGGGCCACTTCACGGTGATCGCCGGACCTTGCTCGGTGGAAAGCGAAGAGCAGATCGTCGAATCGGCCCGCCGGGTCAAAGCCGCGGGCGGCAAGATCCTTCGAGGCGGCGCCTACAAGCCGCGATCCAGCCCCTACGCTTTCCAGGGTCTCGAGGAAGAAGGCCTTCGCCTGCTTTCCATTGCGAAAGAGGAAACGGGCCTGCCTATTGTCACCGAGATCATCGACGTGCACGACATCGACGTTGTCTCCAAGCACGCCGACATGTTCCAGGTGGGCGCGCGCAACATGCAGAACTTTCGCCTGCTGCGCGAACTGGGAAAGTCGCGCAAGCCGGTCTTTCTCAAGCGCGGCATGAGCGCGGGCTACAACGACCTGCTCATGAGCGCCGAGTACATTCTCAGCGAAGGTAATCCCAACGTGGTGCTCTGCGAGCGCGGCGTGAAGACCTTCATCACCGGCACACGCAACACGCTGGACCTAAACGCCGTGCCCTACCTGAAATCAAAAACTCATCTGCCGGTGGTGGTCGATCCCAGCCACGGCACGGGCATCCGCGAAATGGTTCTGCCCATGAGCAAGGCCGCGCTGGCCGCCGGCGCCGATGGGCTCATGGTCGAGATGCATCCTCACCCCGACCAGGCGCTCAGCGACGGCATGCAATCGCTCTTTCCCGAACAGTTCGAAAAATTGATGGAGGTCATTCGTCGCTACGCCGAGCTGGAGGGCCGGGTACTGCCATGAACACCGTCGCCGCGGGAAGGGCCAAGCCCCTGAGCAAAGTCCTTCCCGGGGCTGTGGATCCCCTGCGCCTGTTCAGTGCGCTATCGGATTCGGGCAAGCATCCCCACGCATTCCTTCTTGAGTCGGCCGACGTGCACAGCGGAAACGCCGAACGCAGTCTGGGCTGCGCCGACCCTTGCCTCAAACTTTCCGGACGTGGTCACGAATTCGAGATGCTCGCGCTGAACCGCACGGGCGAGAAAATGCTAACGATGGTTGCGCCTTCCCTGGACTTCGCTTTTGAGCTCGAAGTGGAAGCGAAGCGCATCACCGGCACCTTGCCCGAGCCCCGGGAAGGTCTGGAAGAGCACGAACGCCTGCGCGAGCCGGGTCCCATGGATCTGCTGCGCGCCCTCAAGAACGCATTCGTTCCCGAATCCGCCGCGAGTTTCCCCCCGGGTGGACTCTTCGGCACCTTCGCCTACGACTTCATCGACCAATTCGAAAAGTTACCCGCCAAGCAATCTGATCCGCACCCAACTCCCGACTATCTCTTCTACTTCGCCGACCATCTTTTCCTGGTGGATCACATTCATGATCGCACGGTGCTGGTGGCCACGGCCTTGGGGCTTCCCGAATCGGAAGAAGAATTCGCACGCGCCCAAGAGCTGCTGCGCCACATGGAAAACGCGGCGCAAAACGCTCCCGCTCTCGACGCCCTTCCCGCGCCGCCGGCCGCCGCGGCTGCGGTACCCGACCTGTCCGATGGCGAATACGAAGCAGTGGTGGACAAGCTGAAAGAACACATCCTCGCCGGCGACGTTTTCCAGATCGTTCCCTCGCGCAGCTTCGAAGCGCCCGCTCGCGAAGACGCGCTTACCATCTATCGCCGCCTGCGCGCCCTGAACCCCAGCCCCTACATGTTCTTCCTGCGCATGGAAGAGGATACGCTGCTGGGCGCTTCACCCGAGACCGCGCTCAAGGTTTGCGGTGGCCGCGCGGAAATTCGTCCCATTGCGGGCACCAAGCCGAGGGGTTTGCGTGAAGGCGTCATCGACGAAGATCTCGATGCGCGCTACGAAGCCGAACTCAAGCTCGACGCCAAGGAACTGGCCGAGCACGTCATGCTGGTGGATCTTGCCCGCAACGATGTGGCTCGCGTAAGTCGCGCCGGCACCCGCCGTGTTGATCGCCTTTTCACCGTGGAAAAGTACAGCCACGTTCAGCACCTGGTGAGCAGTGTCAGCGGCGAATTGCGCGAAGATCTCGATCCGCTGCACGCCTATCTCGCCACCATGAACATGGGCACGCTCACCGGCGCGCCCAAGGTCGAAGCCATGCGCCTGCTGCGCGAAACCGAACGCACTCGCCGCGGCTACTACGGCGGTTCCGTGGGTTACTGGATGCTCGACGGCGACTTCGACACCTGCATTGTCATCCGCTCCTTGCATCTCAGCGGTGGACGCGCCATCGCGCGCGCCGGAGCCGGTGTGGTCTTCGACTCGGTGCCCGAGCGAGAAGCCGACGAGACTCGCCGCAAGGCCGCTGCGCCGCTTGCCGCATTGGGCCTGGCAAAGGAGGGGGCATGAAGATCCTCTTCCTGGACAACTTCGATTCCTTTAGCTGGAATCTCGTGGATGAATTCGAGAAGCGCGGGCACGAGGTGCTGGTTTATCGCAACGACGTGTCGCTGGAACAACTGCGCGCGGTCGAAGCTGAAGTGAAACCCCAATTGCTCGTGATTTCGCCGGGTCCATCAACACCCGATCGTGCGGGCGTCTGCACGGAAGCCCTGCTCGACTTCGCCACGCGCATGCCGGTGTTCGGCGTGTGCCTGGGCCTTCAGGTTATGGTGGAAGCCTGGGGTGGACGCGTGGGCCGCGCGCCCGAGGTGGTGCACGGGAAGGCCAGTGCAGTCACCCACGACAGCCGCGGCGTTTTCGACGGGCTTGCCAGCCCCATGGCCGTGGGTCGCTATCACAGTTTGGTGGGGCTCGAGATTCCCGACGTTCTCGAAGTGAGCGCCGACCTAAACGGACTCGTCATGGCCGCGCGCCATTGCGAGCTACCGGTAGAGGGCGTGCAATTTCATCCCGAAAGCATTTTGACGCCCACGGGCGGGCTCATCATCGATCGCGTGCTGGACATGGCCGAGAGGTACTAATGGAATCCCTGCTCAACAAACTCTACGGCGGCGAAGATCTTTCCTTCGATGAAACGCGCGAGCTGCTTGGCGCCATCATGGCCGGCGGCATGGAGCATGATGAGATCGCCAAGATTCTCCTCGCGCTAAAAGAAAAAGGCGAGACGCCCTCGGAAATCGCCGGCGCCGCACGCGCGCTTCAAGACGCGGCCCTTCCCGTGAAATGCGATCGTCGTCCACTGCTCGACACCTGTGGCACCGGGGGCGATGATTCGGGCAGCATCAACATTTCCACGGCCTCGGCCATCGCGCTCGCGGCAAGCGGCGTGGCGGTGGCCAAGCATGGCAATCGCGCGATTTCATCCAAAAGCGGCAGCGCCGATGTGCTCGAAGCCTTGGGAATCAAACTCGATCTGGAACCCGCGTCCAACGAGCAGTTGCTGGAAGACCTCGGCATCGCCTTCCTTTATGCGCCGCGCTATCACCGTGCCATGAAGGAAGTCATGCCCGTGCGCCAGGCATTGGCCACGAAGACCATCTTCAACCTTATCGGACCGCTGAGTAATCCGGCGCGGCCGAGCGCGCAAGTGCTGGGTGTATCGCGTGAAGAATTGCTACTGCCCATGGCCGAAGCCCTCCGCGACATGGAATTGGAACGCGCCTTCGTGGTGCATGGCTCGGGTATGGACGAACTCGGCCTGCACGGCACCAATCGCATCGTGAGGCTTGAGCGCGGCACGCTCAGCGAACTCGACCTCGCTCCGGCGGATCTTGGCGTAGCGCCTATCGACGCGGCCGAACTGGTCGGCGGCGACGCAGAAACCAATGCCGCCATGCTTCGTGAAATTCTCGGCGGCCGCGACACGGGCGCGCGCGCGCACGCCGTGGCCATCAACGTAGGCGCGGGCCTCATTCTTGCCGGTCATGAAAAGGGCGGGTCGGCAGCCTACGAGCGTGGGTTAGATATTCTCGCCAGCGGCGCGGCCGCAGGCCTTCTTAAACGTTGGGCGGAAGCGCGCAAGGGTCTGGCATGAG
>JACNKJ010000313.1 GCA_014382085.1 bacterium | reverse complement strand
ACGGGTCTTTCCATGCTCATAGGAAATGAATTCGCGGGTCTTTCCGGCGTACCGCCATTTGTCATGATCTTGTTCATTTGCTTGGTGATCACCTTCCTCACCGAACTCACGAGCAACACGGCTACGACGGAAATGATTCTACCCATTCTTGCCTCGGTAGCCTTTGCCATGAAAGTGCATCCCCTGCTGCTCATGATCCCGGCCACCCTTTCGGCCTCCTGTGCCTTCATGATGCCCGTGGCCACGCCACCCAATGCCATCGTGTTTGGCAGCGGCCGCATTCGCATCGCTGAAATGGCGCGGGTTGGAATAGTTTTGAATTTGGTGGGCGCCCTTATCATCGCGACCTTCTTCTATTTTCTGGGCTCATCGATTTTTGGAATCGAAGCGGGGGTATTTCCTGACTGGGCACAGAGTCTCGGAGACTTGACTGAGTAGCAGCGGCTGACCGGATAGAAAATCGTGTTGGCTCGGCCTGGGGTTTTTCATGGGGCCTGAGTGCTTTCCTGCTGAAATGAGTCGAGCTAGCAGTTATGCTGATCACGATGATCAAACACCCAATACAAGCGGCTGTCCTATGCATGGTGATCTTCTTCGTCACCCTACCTTCCTATGCCGACATGAGTGAGTTCGAAACTTGGCGCATGGATACCCAGGACGCCGACGACGAACACGCCTTGGACCATCTTCAAGCGATAAATCCACTGTCTTGGCGCCGCGATTGGCTAGATGCGGAGAGCGGCATGCGCTTGACCAACAGCTGCGGAAGTCACGAAAAGTGGGAAATGGAAATAGAGGCGAAAGTACAGCGTGAGTTGTCACCCTCCTTCTTTCTCTCATATGCTTACTTCAAGACCGAAGCATTTAGCCATCGCAGCGATTGGAATGAGCTGGCTCTGGAATGGCGACATGGGAAGGGTCACTCACTGGGATTGTTCTATCGCCCGAGATTTGCCAAAGCCGATCACGATCTTGGGTTCCGTCTTCAGTGGAATCTCGATGCTCGCCATGGCATAGGTTTGGATTTCATCTTTCAGCGTTTCGTCAATAATCGAATCGCCAAGAAGAGCAGCGTTTTAGCCGAAGAACGATGGCTCTATGAAAAGGCTCCAAGGTTTTTGGAGTTCTGGCTTCTCGCCGATGGTGGAGAGAAGAGTCGCATTGAGTTTCGCGCTGCACTTTTAACTCCCCCTCCCCGAACGCATCATCCCGCCTCGGTTTACCTTTTGCCCCAAGACTATGAAGAGAAACTTGATGGCGGCCGAATTCAACTTGATTTGAGTTCGCCAAGCTTCGGTTCATGGTGGGTGGAAACTAGCGCAGGCGGTAAGTGGGGGAGCACGCAGAAAAATCCGCTTATGTTGGGTTTGGGGATTCCGGCGAAAACCACTGACAGGGAAACCTGGTGGTTCAGACCTTCGCTGAACAACAAATTGAGTCGAAAGTGGATCGCCAAGCTTCACTTTGAATATCGAGAGAAACATGAAGATTCAGCCGGCCCGGATCTGCCCGGTGAGGGCTTCCACTACTCCAGCATTTCCCGTTCCTGGATGGCGGGCCTGACCTGGAAGGCCGGACCGCGATTCAATTTGGATTTCGGATACGCGGGCAGCGGAGTCTCAATAGGGCCGACATCAGATCCCGATTGGATCAGTGAGGACATATGCCATTCCAGTCGAAATGAAAACCGTCTCTATCTAACGCTTGACTATCGTTGGAA
Source organism: bacterium (assembly GCA_014382085.1). GTDB lineage: Bacteria > Krumholzibacteriota > Krumholzibacteriia > JACNKJ01 > JACNKJ01 > JACNKJ01. The sequence goes on along the minus strand of JACNKJ010000313.1, from coordinate 4,217 downwards.
GGGAATTGCACTGCTTTTCACCGAGACCTTCGAGTTGGATGACGAGCCCTACGATTCATTTCTTCTCCATGATAAATCCTTCTTTCAGGTTATGATTCTGCTCTAATCTGCAAAGATTTCCCGGCTAACCGCCCTATTCTTTTTTGGGTATTCATCCCCATAAGCCTATGCTAGGATTTCGAAAACGGCGATTCGTCAAACGTCGCCTTATAAGGAGGGTAATCCGCCATGAGAGGAAAATCCGTTTTCCATCGCATCCTGATTTTGGGTGTCGTGCTTCTGGGCGCCATGATCTTCGTGGGCTGCAGTGAAGATACGGTTACGCCCAATGACGAACTAACGGTTGATCAGGAAGACGTAGCCCATCAGTCCGGCTTCCTGGCCTTCGCTATCGTCAACACGCTTCCCCAGTTGAATGAAGAGGGGCGAGTCGCCGAGGAGATTTGTAATCTCTCTCCCTTCACGGGTTGCTTCTGGCACGACACTGCGCCTCAGCATATCTGGACCGAGACCGGCGAGACTCTGGATTGGGAACCCGAGGGCACGGGCGTAACGATCTCCTTCGAGTTCGATTTGACCGCTGCCGGCGATCCTCTGCTTGCCAATGGTACCGGCAAGCTGACCTTGGTGGACTTCTGGTTGAACTTCACGGTTAACGATGTGGTCGTTCCCGACAGTGGCTATCCCACGGGTGGCACCGTCGAAGTTGTTTCCCCCAATGCCACGGGTCTGATCACCTTCCATCCCGATCAGACTGCCACGGTTGAGGTTGGCAGCTTCGCTTGGAACGTCGATATGGAAACGGGTGAAGTCACTCCTATCTAGTCGCAATGACTGGACAGACAAGAATTCGCAAACCGGGAGGATGATTATGTTCCTGATTCCCCGGAGCAAGGGCCGACTCGTGGTCGCTGCCATCTTGCTCGCCCTGCTTTGGGCGCTACCGTCCTGGGCCGGTGATGAGACCCTCGATGAATTGCTGGAGCAGGTCGGCCAGTCCTATGCCGAAGGATATCTCGCGCCCCTGATTCATGGCTTCGGTATCAACACGAATACGGGCCTTTATCACACGGCCAAGATTCCCAAGACTCGGCTAACTTTCAACGTTGGCATCAAGGCCATGGCCACGAGTCTCAACGACGCCGACAAGACTTTCCGCATTGTGGAAGATGTAGCCTTGGATGACTTTGGGTATCCCGGTGAAACGGGCAAGCTCGTTTTCGAAGGGCCCACGGTTTTTGGAGCCGAAGACGACACCGGCAGAGTGACGGCCTATTGGAATGGCCTGCCGGTTTATCAGATAGACGGCATCACCTCGCTTGTGGATCTGGATTACGTGCTTCTAGCCACTCCCGAGGTTTCGGTGGGAGGCATTGCCGGTCTGCAGGCGACCCTGCGTTGGCTTCCCACCATGACCATGGGTGACCTGGGCGATCTGGGTTACTTCGGTTTCGGAGCAGCCTACGCTGTGAGCCACCTCATGCCCACGCTTCCCGTGGACGTTTCGGTGGGATTCTTCTACCAGAACCTCGATGTGGGCGAGTCCTTACAGACTTCGGCCACCAGCTTTTATGGAGCTGTCAGCAAGAGCTTCGCTTTGGTGACGGTTTACGCGGGCGCGGCCAAGGAATCGTCCAGTATGGACGTGACCTACACCTATGAGGGTGAAGACGGCGGTACTCCCTCCGACATCTCCTTCTCCATCGATGGAATTCAGACCGGTCGCGGCACCTTGGGGGCGACGTTGAATTTGGGCGTGAAGCTCAATGCCGAAATCGGCTTCGGAAAACTCACGACCTACTCGGCCGGACTACTCTTCGGTTTCTAGCCCAGACTCCGTTTCGGTTTCCAAGCGTCCAGCCCTCAGGGCTGGACGCTTTTTTCATGGGGCTAAGGTCAAGGCTCCTTCGATGGCGGCGATGAGCTCGGCGTCATCGGGTGAAGTGCGGGAACCGTAGCGGCCGAGCAAGCGGCCTTCACGGTCGAGGAGGAACTTGTTGAAGTTCCATGAAATGCTTCCGGCCAAGGTGCTATCGCCCAGTCCCGAGCAAAGGTGCCGGTAGAGAGCGTGCATGTCCTCGCCTTTCACGCTGATCTTCCGACTCATGGGAAAGCTCACGCCGAATTCATTTCGGCAAAACGCCAGAATTTCCTCATTGCTGCCGGGTTCTTGTCCGAGGAAGTTGTTGGCGGGAAAGCCGATCACGCTGAAGCCTTGGGATTCGTATTTATCCTGAAGAGCTTGTAGGCCCTCGTACTGAGACGTGAAGCCGCACTTACTAGCCACGTTGACAATGAGTAGGACCTGTCCTTGGAAGTCCGAAAGCCGACTTTCCTTACCGTTCATGAGGGTGAAGGGAAGTTGAAGGTAATCGCCTTCTGGGGTGGGGGGGGCGTCTGCACCTCCGCAAGCGAGGGTAGCCAATACAAATAGAAGCAAGATGAGCCCATGGAATCGAAGCATGGAGCCTCCAGTGGAATTATGGGGTGAATGCTGGCGGGCCTGCTCCTAGGATACTAGATTAATGGCCTCTGGATCACCGGGAAATCGAATCCGCCCGGTGAAGATCGATCGTTCAAGGAGAGAGCAATGGACATCTTCGAATTCGCGATGCAAATGGAACTGGACGGCGCCAAGCTTTACCGTGATCTGGCCGCGAATAGCCAGGATGCGGGTGTGAAACGCATTCTTGGGCAGATGGCCGAGGATGAAGACAAGCATTACGCCATCCTTCACAGCATGTCCAAGTCCGCCGATCCCGAAATGGCCGAGACTACGGTTCTGACCGATGCCATCAATATTTTCGCCGGCATCACCAAGGACGACCTGGACCTCTCCAGTGAGCAGGTGGAAGTTTACCGCCGTGCCGCCGAGATCGAGGCCAAGAGTGAAGCTTTCTATATTGAAAAGGCCGGCGAGGTGGACAACGCCGCCCAGAAGGATCTGCTGCTGCGTCTGGCCGATGAAGAAAAGCGCCATCGTCACCTGCTCGAGGGCATGGTCGAATTCCTTCAGGCGCCCGATAGCTGGCTGGAGAACGCGGAGTTCACGAACCTCGGCGATTACTAGATTTTCCCAAAGGGAAATTTGAGACCCCGGTGCAAAGTGCCGGGGTTTTTCTATTCGGGTAGGGGATGAAAGCGCGCCGCGTAGCCTCCGCCGGCGGCCAGGTTCAGCTTCAAAGTATTGCCAGAATTGACCACACGCACGGCGATGCGGATGTCGTAGGGGTTGTCTTCCCAGTCGGCCTCGGGTCCATCCTGATAAATGGTCGCCATGTATCTGAGTTCCGGGTCCAAGAAATCTAGCGAGATGCTGAACTCACGGGCATTTTCATCGCTCACCGCACCGAGGAACCAATCTTCACTTGCCCGGTCCTTGCGCGCGATGGTCACGAAGTCGCCAATCTCGCCATTGAGCACCCGCGTTTGCGACCAATCGCAGGGTACGTCGCGGATGAATTGGAAGGGCGGCTGCATCGCGTAGTTTTCGGGCAGGTCCGCGGCCATTTGCATGGGGCTGTAAAGCACCACGTAGAGGGCCAGTTGCTTGGCCAGAGTCGTGTTCACGCGATTGCGTTCGCGGAGCTCCGGAAACAACAACCTGAAGATGCCCGGTGTGAAGTCGAAGGGCCCCGAGAGCATGCGCGTGAAGGGTAGAATGGTTTCGTGATCGGGCGGGTTGCCGCCGTCGCCGCTCCACGCGTTATACTCCTGCCCGCGAGCACCTTCTCGCGTCATCATGTTGGGCCAGGTTCTGCGAATGCCCGTATCTTTGATGGGCTCGTGCACATCCAGCATTACGCCGTACTTAGCGGCTAGCTCCACGACCTTGCGATAGTGGCGCACCATGAACTGGCCGTGATGCCACTCTCCCTGGCATTTGCGTCCAACATAGCCCGTCTTCACTGCCTTGATACCCAACTGCTGGCAGTAGGCGAAGGCAGCTTCCATTTGACTTTCATAATTGTCGATGTCTGCGCCGTTTTCATGGTGCCCAATAATGCGAACGCCCTTCTCGGCTGCGTATCGACAAACTTCCTCGTAGTCCATGTCGGGGTGGGGTTTCGTGAATTCAAAGTTTCCGCCATTTCCCCACCAGTCGCCGTCCCATCCCAGGTTCCATCCTTCGATGAGTACGCCCGCGAAACCATTTTCAGCGGCGAAATTGATATAGTCCTTCGCGTTTTCGGTGGTGTCTCCGTGCTTTGGGCCGG
>JACNKJ010000043.1 GCA_014382085.1 bacterium | reverse complement strand
GCGGCGAAGAAACCGCGCTGCTGGAAAGCCTGGAAGGCAAGCGCGGCTATCCGCGCATCAAGCCGCCCTTCCCGGCGGTGGTGGGCCTATACGGGCGCCCCACAGTGATCAACAACGTGGAAACTTTGGCCTGCGTGCCATCCATTATCGAGCGTGGTGCCGACTGGTTTGCATCCATCGGGCCCGAGAAAAACACCGGACCCAAGCTCTTCTGTGTCAGTGGACACGTGGAGCGCCCCGGCACCTATGAAGGTCCCATGGGGATGCCCTTACGCGAGATCATCGAAGATCTTTGCGGGGGAGTTTGGAAGGGCCGAAAGCTTAAGGCGGTCATCCCGGGCGGAAGCTCCACGCAGGTGCTCACGGCCGAAGAGGCCATGGCCGTGAACATGGATTTCGATTCTCTGGCTTCTGTGGGCTCCATGCTGGGCAGTGCCGCGGTGATCGTCTTGGACGAAACCGTCGACATCGTTGCCGCGGCCGCCAACCTCATGCGCTTCTATCATCACGAAAGCTGCGGACAGTGCACACCTTGCCGCGAGGGCACGGGTTGGCTGGATAAAATCCTTCACCGTTTCGAAAATGGACAGGGCCGAGCGGGCGAAATCGAAGATATGCTGGACATCTGCGACAACATCGCCTTCAAAACCATCTGCCCCCTGGGCGATGCGGCGCGCATGCCCCTGGAAGCATTCCTGCAGAAATTCCGCGGCGAGTTCGAAGCTCGCATCGCGGCCGGCGCGGGAGGCGGACGATGAACCCCGCCCTGTGGATCACTCTTGGGAAAATTCTGGTGGTCTTCGCCCTGACTTTGGGCACCGTCGCCTACATGACGCTGGCGGAACGAAAAGTTTCGGCCATCATCCAGTGGAGGAAGGGTCCCAATCGAGTGGGCATCTGGGGATTGCTCCAGCCCATCGCCGACGGCCTCAAGTTCGTGTTCAAGGAGGACTACGTTCCCCAGACCGCCAACAAGGCCCTGCACGCATTAGCGCCCATGCTCACCATGGCGCCGGCCCTCATGACTTTCGCCGTGGTGCCCTTTGGCAGTACCCTGCCCATTTTCGGCATGGAAGTGAAGATGATCGTGGCGGATCTATCCATCGGCATCCTCTTCATCTTCGCCATCGCGAGCCTGGGTGTTTACGGCTTGGCCGTGGGTGGCTGGTCCAGTAATAACAAGTACTCCCTGCTCGGCGGACTGCGATCCAGCGCGCAGATGATCAGCTACGAAATCTCCATGGGTCTTTCGGTGATTCCCATCATCATGATGTCAGGAACGCTGATGCTCACGGGCATCGTGGATTGGCAGGGCAATCATCTATGGTTCGTGATCACACAGCCCCTGAGTTTCCTGCTCTTCGTCATCTCATCCTTCGCCGAAACCAACCGTCTGCCCTTCGACCTTCCCGAAGCGGAACCGGAATTGGTGGGGGGCTTTCATACCGAATACAGCAGCATGAAATTCGCCTCGTTCTTCCTGGGTGAATACGCCAACATGATCACCGCCAGCGCGCTCATCGTAACGCTCTTTTTCGGTGGCTATCATCTGCCCTTCATCGAGAACCTGGCCTTCTTCGATAACCATGGCTTCATGCTCGGCATGCTGCATGTGATTACCTTCATGGCCAAGACGGCTGTCTGGCTCTTCATCTTTATCTGGGTACGATGGTCGCTTCCACGTTTCCGCTATGACCAGCTCATGGGCCTAGGGTGGAAGGTGCTCTTGCCGCTTTCCCTCGTGAACATTTTGATCTACGGCATCATCATTCTGGGCTTCGGATTGGGAGGCACCTCGTGATCAGCTTCCTCTTCTACGTCTTCTCCGCACTGGCCCTGGCCTCGGCGGTCATGGTGGTTACGCGAAAAAACCCCGTGAGCTCGGCTCTCTTCTTGGTGATGACATTCTTCTGTCTGGCCGGCATCTACGTGCTGATGGACGCCTTTTTCCTTGCCGTGGTGCAGGTGGCGGTCTACGCCGGCGCCATCATGGTGCTCTTTCTCTTCGTCATCATGATGCTGAATCTCAGCCCCGACGAATTGCCGGCCTTCATGAATCGCAGAATCAAGTGGGCCGCGGCAGCCCTGGCCATAGTGCTGACGGGTTCGCTACTCTTCTTGGATTTATCCCGCCGCTTGCCTGCATCTCCCGCTGGAGAACTCAAGGGCGAAGTGGGGGCTCTGGGCGATCTTATTTTCGGGAAGTTCCTGCTTCCCTTCGAACTGACTGCCGTACTTTTGCTCATGGCCATCGTGGCTGCCGTGATCATGGCCCGGAGGGAAATCTAATGGTAAACCTCAACGCCTCCATCATCGTGGCTCTTCTGCTTTTCGGCATCGGCACCTTGGGCTTTCTCATTCGCAGGAACGCCATCGTGGTTTTCATGAGCGTGGAACTCATGCTCAACGCTGTGAATCTGCTGCTGGTTACCTTCTCGCGCATGCGCGTGGATCTGGATGGGCAGGTCATGGCCTTCTTCGTCATGGCCGTGGCTGCGGCCGAGGCCGCGGTGGGACTGGCCATCATCATCGCCGTGTTCCGTAAACTGCGGAGCATCGACCTGGACAAAGCATCACTCCTGAGGAGTTAGGGTAGGAATGACGCTCTTTCCGCTGATACTGCTCTTTCCCGTCTTGGGGCTCGCCATCAACGCGATCCTCGGACGGCGAGTTTCGGTGAAGGTGACCGGAAGCATCGCCTCGGCGGCGGTCTTCATGTCCTTCCTCACCGCGCTCGGGGGATTGCGCGCGCTACTCGCACTGCCCGAAAGTGATCGGGTCATTATCTATCGCCTTTGGGATTGGATAAGCGCCGGCAGTCTCCACGTAGACCTGGCCCTACGCCTCGATCCTCTCAGCGCTCTCATGACCTTGGTGGTCACGGGCGTGGGTTTTTTGATCCACGTCTATTCCATCGGTTACATGTCCCATGATCGCGATTACCCGCGCTTCTTCATCTATCTGAACCTTTTCATGTTCAGCATGCTCACCCTGGTGACGGGCTCCAACTTTTTGGTGCTTTTCGTGGGATGGGAGGGCGTAGGCTTGTGCAGCTATCTGCTCATCGGTTTCTGGTTCGACAAAATGTTCACACCCACCATGAGCAATTCTTCGGCGGGCAAGAAAGCCTTCATCGTCAATCGCATCGGCGACTTCGGATTCCTGCTGGCGCTCTTTCTTATTTTCAAAAACTTCGGCAGCCTGGATTTCGATTCGGTTTTCACCACGGCTCTCCATCATCCGGCGCCCACGGCGGTGATGACGGCCATCGGTCTCTTACTGCTGCTCGGGGCCACCGGTAAGAGCGCGCAGATTCCGCTCTTTGTTTGGCTACCCGACGCCATGGCAGGACCCACGCCGGTGAGTGCGCTGATTCACGCGGCCACCATGGTCACTGCGGGCGTCTACATGGTCGCACGCAGTCATGTACTCTATGCACTGGCTCCCACGGCCCTCTCCACGGTGGCCATCATCGGCGGCCTCACGGCGTTTTTCGCCGCTACCATTGCCGTGACGCAGAACGACATCAAAAAGGTATTGGCCTACTCAACCGTAAGCCAGTTGGGATACATGTTCCTGGGGCTTGGCAGCGCGGCCTTCAGCGCGGGCCTCTTCCACGTGATGACCCACGCCTTCTTCAAAGCCCTGCTCTTCCTAGGTGCCGGCAGCGTGATTCACGCCCTGCACGAGGAGCAGGACATCCGCAACATGGGCGGCCTTCGCAAGAAGCTTCCCCTGACCTTCGCCACTTTCGCCATCGCCACCTTGGCCATCGCGGGAATGCCGGGCCTATCAGGATTCTTCAGCAAGGATGAAATCCTCGCCGCCGCATTCCAGAACGGGCCGCGCTGGCTCTGGGTTATGGGTGTGGTTACCGCGGGACTCACCAGTTTTTACATGTTCCGTCTGCTTTTCCTCACCTTCTTCGGCAAGAGCCGCGTGGCTCCCGAAAAGGAATCCAAGATTCACGAGTCGCCCAAGATCATGACCATTCCGCTCATGATCCTGGCCCTCCTCAGCGTCATCGGTGGTTGGGTGGGCCTGCCGCCGGTCATGGGTCCCAATCTTTTCGCAAACTTCCTGGCACCGGCCTTCGAGGGTCTGCACCACATCGAAGGCTTCGGCCATCAGGGGCATCTGTCCCACAGCGCCGAATGGATTCTCATGGGGGTGTCCACAGCCATGGCCCTGGCGGGCTTTGTCCTTGCCTGGACCCTGTTCATGAAGCCGGCCAATCTGGGAGCGCGGCTTAGTGGTGAGCGTGGAGCCTTCTACCGCCTGCTGGAAGACAAGTATCGCATCGATGAAATCTATGAGGCCCTCATCATTCGTCCCCTGGCCTGGTTGTCTCAACAACTGTGGCGCATTGTGGATGAAATGATCATCTATGGCTTTGTGAACTTTTCAGGCCTTTTGGTGCGCGTAGGTGGCGAAGTGGTTCGCATCTTCCAGACCGGCTACGTGCAGACCTACGCCTTCTTCATGGTACTGGGACTCTTGGCCATTCTACTCAAACTGATTTTCTAGGAGGGGAGGACGATGATCGACAATTGGATTCTGACTTGGATCACCTTCCTGCCTCTGCTGGGAGCTCTGCCTCTGCTGATCTTCGCGGAGGAAAAGAAGACGCTCATCCGCGGCTGGACCTTGTTTGTAACTCTCATCACCTTCGTTCTGTCTCTGCACCTCTGGTTCCACTTCCAGGAAGGCACCCACGCCTTCCAGTTCGTACAGAAACTTCCCTGGATCCCCGCTGCCGGCATCGGCTACTCGGTGGGCGTGGACGGCATCAGCCTGCTCATGGTCCTGCTCACCACCTTCATCATGCCCTTGGCTGTTTTGGGTGGTTGGACTTCGGTGACCGATCGTGTGAAGGGTTATCACTTCTTCCTGCTCATGCTTCAGACAGGCATGCTGGGCGTCTTCGTGGCTTCCGATCTCTTCCTCTTCTATCTCTTCTGGGAAGCCATGTTGATACCTATGTATTTCATCATCGGTATCTGGGGAGGCAGGCGCCGCATCTACGCCGCGGTGAAGTTCTTCCTTTTCACGATGGCGGGCAGTGTGCTCATGCTTGCGGCCATCCTTTACTTAGTGGCACAGCATCACGGGGCCACGGGCATTTGGACCTTTGACTGGGAAGCCCTGCTGGGCACTCAATTGGGTGGACGCGCCGAAATGTGGGCCTTCCTGGCCTTCGCCCTGGCCTTTGCCATCAAGGTTCCCATGTTCCCGCTGCACACCTGGCTGCCCGATGCCCACGTGGAAGCGCCCACGGCGGGTTCGGTGATTCTGGCCGGTGTCCTGCTGAAAATGGGCACCTATGGTTTCCTGCGATACTGCCTGCCCTTTTTCCCCGAGGCCGTCCTGCAGTTCACGGATCTTTTCATGATCCTGGCGGTCATCGGCATTATCTACGGCGCGCTGGTGGCCTTGGTTCAAGAGGATGTGAAGAAGCTGGTGGCCTATTCGTCGGTGAGCCATCTGGGTTTTGTCATGCTGGGTATCTTCGCCTTGAACATGCAGGGTGTCGAGGGCGGCATCCTGCAGATGGTCAACCATGGCCTCAGCACTGGCGCACTCTTCCTCATGGTGGGCATGATTTACGAGCGGAGGCACACGCGGCTCATTGACGATTTCGGCGGTATCGCCCGGGTGATGCCCATCTATACGGTCTTCCTCATGATCGCCACACTCTCGTCCATCGGACTGCCGGGCCTCAACGGTTTCGTTGGAGAATTCCTCATCCTCATCGGAATCTTCCAGGTTGCTCCGCTAGCGGCCATCCTGGGCGCTACAGGTGTGGTGCTGGGCGCGGTCTATATGCTTTGGATGATCCAGCGCGTGATCTTCGGCAAAACGGACAAGCCCGAGAATCAGGCTCTTCGCGATATCGGCCCGCGGGAGTGGGGACTGCTCATTCCTGTTGTCATACTCATGCTCTGGA
>JACNKJ010000059.1 GCA_014382085.1 bacterium | reverse complement strand
CGATTCCACGGCATAGGTATAGCTACCTGTGCCTGTGAGTGTGGTGCTGGCCACGGAAACCACCACTTCATCGTGAGCCGCACCTTCCATGAAGGTGTAGGAGACCGACTCGCTCGCATCAAGTTCCAGCTCCACCACGACGGTAGACAGGGCCGCGTCCACACCCATGATGGTCACGCGGAAGTCGTGAATGTCCGATCCATCAATGGTGATATGTGGAGCCGCGCCATCGCTGCCGTCCACGATGCGAATATACTCCGAGGCCCAATCCTGCACAGATCCGTTGCCGCTGGATGGGAAGGTGCTGATATATCGCCATGCGCTGAAGGGTGGCAATTCATCACCCAGGTAGCCGTACTGGCCATAGTAGATACCGGGTTCATCCAGATAGTTTGCGACGGACCAATTGTTGAAGATGTCCTCAACCTCGTCGATGTAACCCAGATTGTTGATGACGGCTTGGTAGCTGTTCATGCCGTTGATGGGATTGTGAACCGTATCCCATATAACCTGCTGACCGCCGAACTGTTCGTAGATGTAAAGGGTCCAGAGATAGGTCTGGATGTAGTCGGCCCAGCTACTGCCCCAGCTAACCAGACTGTTGTCGGGATTCGTGTTGAAAGAAGAGATGGTGTCGGGGTTGCCGAAGAGCCACATGGCCAGTTCGCCCATGCCTTCATCGAGCCAAGTATCTTCATTCTCGTCCTGGTTAAAGTGGATCAAATGTTCGAACTCGTGTGCGCCCACTGCCATGAGGTAGTCGCTTGCGCAATTGCCGCTGTCGGTGGCCAGGTAGATGACGTCGGCTTCGTTGCTGGCCCAAGGTTGACTTCCATCGGGGAATTGATCGTAGACCCAGAAGAAGCCGTCGGCCGAGATATTGAATTCATAGTAGAGGAAGAATATGCGATCGAGACCATCGAAGTTCGGCGGATCGCCGAAGTGGCTTGTGTTTAGATCCCAAATGCCCTGGTCGGGGAAATTACCCACGCTGACGTTGTCGAAGTGATCGACGATGGTGTCCACGTCTCCCTGATCGATGTTTACGTTCCACTGGGAATCCTCGACCACAACATAGATGTTGTCCCCCAGTCCGCGCACGGTGCAGGGAAGCAGATTGGCCACGGGCATTCCGCCCAGATCCCAGATGTACCAGAGCCAGGTGTCGCCTAACTGCGGATCCGCGGGCGGCGTGCGATCGCCATCGAGCCAGCCTTCGGCCTCGAGGCGCTGCATGGCGCTTTCGTAATCTTCGATGGGAGAGGGAAGCCTGATAGCTTCCTCGGCTCCCGGTGAGGGGTGAGCCATTCGCGTCATAGTGTAGGAAGAGTCGGCCGCTGCGATCAGCGGAAGCATCAGGATCAGGAAGAAGATAGCGTTCCGAATCATGGCATTCCTCTTGTGTGGGTTGAGTGTGAGATCCCCAACTTTACCCGATATGGAGATATTTTGCCAGTGCGGGAACCGCATTTACTTGCTTGGTAAGGAGTTTCGATCTATTGAATAAAGCCACAGGAGGTTCAGCCATGAAGAGAGCAAGCCTAGTCTTCGGCGCCATCGTCTTATTAACAAACTGCTTACCGATACTGGCCGAGGCGCCGGTGGGGGTGGATTCCCGTGAAATTAAGATTCTACTTCGTACCGAGGCATTCGAAGGGCCCGAGGACTTTTTCGAATCCAGTCTCGCGACTCTGCGTGTGCTGGCTGCCGAACGAAAAGTGGCATTGCGTGAGCCAGGGGGTGAACCCAAGGTAAAGACCCGCGAGCTTCGCTACTTTGATACTCGAGACTTTGCACTTCGATCGCAGGGCTGGCTGCTCCGGCAAAGGGTGAAAGTGCGAGGAGACCGCATAGCCGATACTTCTGAGCTCTCTTTCAAATTCAGTTCATCCATTCGGGGCAAGACGGCGGCGGCGAGCGTGTCCGCGGCCGATTCCTACCAATCGGATGAGGAGTTCGAGGAAGATATCATTCCCGTGGCGGAAAATGGTCCCTGGCAATCTCGTTATGCACGCCGATGCAAGGTGAAGGGCCTGCCGGTGTTCGAAAGACCTTCGCTTTCCGAATTGCTCGAAATCTATCCAAGTTTGGCTGAAGTAGGACTCCCGGCGGAAACGAAGTTCGAGACCGTCGGCGGGCCCATCCTGGAACGGCGCATTCAACCCGGTTACCTCGATTTTGGAAACGGTGTCCTGGCCGACCTGGAAATCACATGGTTCGAAGACGCGGATGGACAGGCCCTCGCCGCAGAAATTTCCTACGACTATGAAATTGGCGGCAGCAAGAGTTCGGTCCCTTCCCTTTGGGCCTCTCTTCAGTTTTTGCCTGCCCTTCATCTGGCCCTAGGAGACACATGGCAGCCTGGTTTGGGGAAAACCGCCCTGGTCTATGAGCAAGCCGGCTTTCAAAAACCTTGAAGACGGACCCCACCTGCGCCGATACTAGTTGGATGGGGCATGGAGGCCCCATGGAAGGTAGTTTCCCATGATTTCCCCCGCGTTCCCAAGATTCCTTCTGCTCATCGCCCTCATGGCGCCGGTGAGCCTGTTTGCATTGGAAAATGTCGACAGTTTATCGGTAGGGGCCGATAGCCTTGTTCAGAATCTTGAAGAAAGCACCGCCGATTCAGGCCTGAAGCTTAGCCATCCCGTGGACGACCGCAATCGACGCATTTCCGGCGATGGGCGCACCATGTTTTCAGGAGGCAGTACGGAACTCCGGGTGCGGGTGATAGGGAAAGACCGTGAAGCGTCTAAGGGCAAGGAAGTTCACTTTCACCTTCTCTCTCCCGAGAGCCGAGTTTTAGGGATTTCGAGCTCGGATGATCGCGGCATTGCAAGTTTTGAATTGGTGGCCGACGCGGGCGAGGGCGACTACGCGATCATGGCCCTTCTGCCCGGCCAGAAAGATCCTGAAGCCCGCCTCATTCTCAATCTTCCTGTGAAACGACCCAGTTGGGTTCTCTTCATGCTCTTTGGTTTGGCCGGCGGATTGGGTTTATTCCTTTTCGGTATGGACATGATGAGTTCCTCCCTCCAGCGTGGTGCGGGCCGTCGTATGCGAGGAATCCTCAGCGTCCTTACCCGCAATCGAGTCGTCGGCCTGGCCATGGGCGCCGTGGTGACCATGGTCATCCAAAGCTCAAGCGCAACGACGGTAGTGCTGGTGAGTTTTGTGCAGGCCGGGCTCATGAGTTTCGCCCAGACCTTGGGCGTGATTCTCGGAGCGGACATCGGCACCACCATCACCGCCCAGCTCATCGCCTTCAAGCTCACCGACTACGCGCTTCTCATCATCGCCGTGGGCTTCGCGCTTCGATACTTGACAAAGAAGATTCGCCTCAAGCAGCTGGGCGACGCCATGCTGGGCTTCGGCATCCTCTTTTTCGGATTGTCCATCATGGGTAAGGCCATGGAGCCGCTACGAAGCTACAAACCCTTTATCGACAGCTTGGCCGGCTTGGAAAATCCAATCCTGGGAATTGTTGTGGGAGCCGCCTTTACCGCAATGATCCAGAGCTCGAGCGCTTTTTCGGGAATCATCATCGTCATGGCGCAGCAGGGTTTTTTGGGGCTCGAGGCGGGGATACCCCTTCTCTTCGGCGCCAATATCGGCACCTGTGTGACAGCCGCCCTGGCTAGTCTGAATGCCGGCCGAGAGGCGAAGCGCGTGGCCCTGGCGCATACGCTTTTCAAGGTGCTGGGTGTCTTAATCATGGTGGCCTGGATTCCGCAGTTCACGGCCTTGGTCAGACACATTTCCGGCTCTGCGGACCTTGCTAGGCAGGTCGCTAACGCCCACACCATTTTCAACGTGGGCATAGCCTTACTCTTCCTTCCCTTCACACCACTTTTTGCGAAACTCATCGTCCGCATGCTGCCAGATCGGGTCGAACCCGTATTGCAGACCAATCGGGCCCGACATCTTGATGCCACAATTCTCAACGCGCCCGTGCTGGCTTTGAATTTGGCCAAGGTTGAAATCCTACGCATGGGAGAGAAGGTTAAGGAGATGGCCGAACAGATTATCCCGGCCTTCTTCGATCGAAACCTGGAGATACTCGACACCATCCATGGCGGTGAGGATATGGTGGATGATCTCCAAACTGAGATTTCCGCCTACCTGCTGGACATCGGAAAGCAGCGGATCACCAAGGAGCAGACTGAGGAAGTGTATTTGATGATGCACGTGACCAAGCAGTACGAGCATGTCGCGGACATCATCGACAAGGAACTCCGGCCCCTAGCCCGAAAGATGGCGGCGGAGAGCGTGGCGTTTTCGGAATCGGGTGAAACAGAAGTTCGCGCCTTCCATTTGAAAATGCTCAAGCAAATCTCGCGCAGCCTGGAAGCCTTCAGGGATAATAGCCTGGACGAGGCTAGGAACATCGAGGCCAAGCACCAGCGATATCGAGTATTGGAATTGGACTACCGACAGGCCCACTACGCCAGGGTTCGTAGTGCCGTCAGCGAATCGGTGAAGAGCAGTGAGTATCACCTGGATCTCATGGACGCTCTGCGTCGTATTGACAGCTACTCCACGAATATCGCGCACGCTCTGCTGAATACCTACCAGGGCGAACGCAAAGCTTCCGATTCCTAGGAGTGTCATGACTCCCAAGGCCGTCTTCGATGTGGGCAGCAACTCCGTGAAAATGCTCGTGGCAATGAGTGGCGGCGGAACCATGGGCATCTTAGCCGACGAGGTTCGAATCTGTGGTCTCGGCCAAGGGCTAAGAGTCAGTGGACAGCTCTCTGAAGAAGCTATGGAGCGAAGCCTGGACGCACTGGAAGAGTTGGTGGACATCGCCCGAAAACTCGGCGCAACAGACATGCGTGCGGTGGGCACTCAGGCCCTCAGGCATGCGAAAAACGGCGGAGATTTTCTCGAGCAGCTCCGTCTCCGTTGTGACCTCGACCTTGCCATCATTTCAGGCGAGGAAGAGGCGCGTCTTTCGTTTCGAGCGGCCGGAGCAAGTCTAGGCCCTCGGGATGATCTGCTCGCCACCTTCGATGTGGGGGGCGGCAGCACCGAGTTCAACTTCGGTCGACAGGGGCGGGTGGAGGATTGCTTCAGCCTTCCCTTAGGTTGTATTCCCATTACCGAAGATTTTTTTGGAGAGGATCCCCCTGTGCGTGAAAAGGTGGATGCCGCCCTGAAGGCCCTTCATGGGGAACTATCCGTCCTTTCGGGGAAGAAGGGGATCCTGGTGGGAATCGGAGGAACGGCTACGACATTGGGAAGCGTGCAACTGGGTTTGGATCACTTTCAGGGCGAAAATCTGCGCGGGCTAAGTGTGCCCCTCGGCGAGGTGGATCGCCAAATCGAACTCTACCGTTCGCTCCCTCTTGTGGATCGACGCAACCTTTCCGGACTTCATCCGGAACGGGCGCCGTTGATTTTGGCGGGCGCTTGCATTGTCCGCGCTGTTATGGATCGCCTTGGTAGCCGAGAGCTTCTCCTCAGCGATTTGGCCCTTCGGCACGGGCTTTTTCTGGATCTTTTTGCTCCCTAAGCCGCAATCTTAGATCTTCATGTGTCTGACAGCCTGGGCTATGTTATAATTGTTGGCCTTGGAAGGAGTACACATGCAACGCTCGATTATCCCCATCATCTTCGCCATGGTCATTGTTTTTTCCGTCGGCATGGCTTCAGCGGAACTCGTCATCAACGAGATCATGTACAACAGCCCCGGTACGGACGTGGAATTCGTGGAGCTCGTCAATCGCGGCGACACGGCTCTCGACATCACCGGTTGGTACATGCTCGACGACAACCTCACCCATCCGCGCTGTTATTTGCACGGCATTCTCGATCCGGGTGGATACATCGTCGTCGCGGGAGATTTGACCATCTTCCAGTTGATCTATCCTGGCGTGACCAATTTGAATCCCAACGATTTCGATCCCGGCGGTCTGGGCTTCGGGCTCGGCAACACCAGCGACACGGTATTCATTTTCAACGCCGTGG
>JACNKJ010000044.1 GCA_014382085.1 bacterium | reverse complement strand
GCACTGGCGGGCCGCATCCTTCTGAGCGTGGATGCTTCCGCGTTCCGCCAAGAGTGTGAAGGTCAACAATCTCTCGCGGTCTTTTTGGAAAACCCCCACGTAGACATCACCAGCCACTATCCATTTGCCGAACAGGTAATGGAAAGCGGTCGTCGATGGCTCGACAAAAGGGGGAGGGCTGATGAATGACTTCAGCACACGTTTTCGAAACGCCTACCTGACTGGAATTTCTCTCGTCTGTTTACCCTACGGCGTCCATGCCGCTCTTTCCCGAACCATTGAAACGCCTAATGGAACGGAAGTCCTTTGTACCTGTGAATACGTCGAAGCGTCGGACGATGACTTATCCCACTGGTACTCTGTCTGCGAAAACTACATCGAAGATGAAGGCTTTGAAGCCATAATCATCGATTCGGCGAGCAGGAAATATAATTGTCATGCCTATGCATGGCACATAACTGAAGGTGGAGGGGAGGTTTGGATTGGCGCCTATGGATCCGGCACCGATTGTCCTACAGAAGATGAAGCCCAATGGGCTGAGGATATCTACTGGAATGATGGGTCTTACTACGAAGTAACGGGTGTCGAACCAAGTGAAGCCACTTCCGATATTGCCTCTAAAGTGAACTGGCCCTTGCCCTGGGACGATGGCGGAAACCACTCAGGTATTACCACTGGCGATGAGGGAGTGTTCATCTCGAAATGGGGACACTTCCCATTGGTCGAACACTGGTGGAGCGATTGTCCTTACAACAGCAACCTTCTGCGTTTTTATCAGCGCTACGATCCGAACCTTGCTGTGGGTTTCGAGGGAGCCTGGGCCTTCCGAGATACTCGCGGCCAACTCAAGGTTGCCTGGGTTAGTGACTCGGAGCGAGGTACCAAGGCATTCGAGGTTTACGGTGGCAGCGAACCCCATGCACTGCTCGCCTCCGTTTCAGCGGAAGGTCACACAAGCTTGCCACATTACTATGAAGTAGAAATCGAATCCACGGAATCCTCTTTCCAAGTTCTTGAAGTGGATGAGAGCGACCGTCGGCAAAATGGAACGCGCATCTTTCCATTAGGTCCTCCCCCAAGGTTTCTAGGCGATCTTCAAAGCTGAAATCAGGTTATGGCAAGCGAGTGGTCTGGTGAATCGATGCTGGAAATACCGGGGACCAGGGCCTTCCGCGAAGAAGGGCTCACCGACATTATTATCTATAGCCCCCGACAGGATTTTCTCGAAGTTTCGGCGCCGCTTGAGGCAAAGTTTCTGGAGGCCTTCGGCAGCACAAGTCAATTCATCTTGGGGGATAGTGACAGTCCTTGGGCTTGCCGTAACACAGCGGAGCATTTCTATCAATTGGCGCTGGATGAAGGTCAGGGGCGTCGCCCCTTCCTCGTAATTTTGGGTGAGGCCAACGAGGATTTCGAATCAGATGAGAATATCGTCGGAACAATGTATTCCCCTGACTCTACGGGTAGTTGTCGATGGGGCGACTGCGCCTCCGACGCAAAGATCGTCGATTTTGATGGCGATGGACTGCCCGACATGCCCTGGAGCCGGGTTCCGGCTTCAACGCTTGCAGAACTCGAGTATTGCGTACAGACGGCCGAGGACTATTGCGACGGTTTGTTTCTCTCGGATCCTCGTTGCTTAATCCTGGATGGCGATTTGAACATGCATTGCCAAGCCTTGGCACAGCCTCGGGCCGCCCTCGAGGACATCGCAGAAATGTTCCAGGTGGCGGGAATTCCGGTAGTCGAGCTGCATGACAGCGAGTTCGCGGATTGCTCGGATTTTCAAGGGCGATTGGATGCCGGTGTGGCGACCCTCGAAGGCGGCATTGGTGAGATGATCGGCATTGGCCGGAGCACCAATCGTTCTATCCTACCGGGCTATATTTTTCAGAAGGTTCACGATCCCATTTTCTCCATGGAGCTTCTACCCTCGCCCCAAAGAATCCTTGTTGAGTTTCCAGGTTGTGGTTTGGGAGATGGAGACCGCAACAATCCAGTTTACTATCCGAGCATCATGAAGATGTTCCTTACAGCCGATCCCAGTACTCACTGTACGGCTGTGGCCTGGTTGGCGCACATGAGGGGTGGATACCAGAGCGAGCATCTGCCCTTTGCCCTTCGATATTTTGAGAAGCGGCTCTCGGCTGAGTATCGATTTGTGCAGGAGGCTTATCTGGATGCGATTCGTGAACTGGGGCAGGAGCGCCCCGCGCTTATCGACTATCTTCAGTGCGCCGGTTCTTTCGGCTGGCCCATGAAAATCGGCTCACAGCCCATCAGCGTTCCGAAGAATGAGGGTGCAAGCGAACAGGGAGCAAGATTGAGTTGCTATCCCAATCCCGCCAACCCTCGAGTCAAACTTTACCTGGATCTTCCTTCGCCTGCGAAAGTCAAACTGGAGATCTTCGACCTTAGCGGGCGTTGTGTCCGAACTCTGATAAATGGGCTGACCTATGCCGCCGGAAAGCATGAGATCGAATGGGATGGCCATAATGATCGCTGCGAATCAGTGAGTTCGGGTGTCTACTTTGCCCAATTTAGGAGCGGTCGGGAAAGAGCGAGTCGTTCCATAGTACTGATAAAATAAGAATCCTACAGCCTATCGATGGCCGCCAGAACATCCACGGCCGGCATGGTTGCCTCTAGGCTCGGAAAGACCTTTTTCCAGGCGATGCGCCCTTCCTCGTCGATGATGAACACGCCCTTGCGGTGGGCCCGCTCGGGTCCGCCCACGAATAGTCCCCAGCGTCGGGCGATGGCGCCGTTCATGTCGGATAACAGATGCGCGCCGATGAAGCCGTACTCGTCTGCCCAGGCACGATGCGTGTAGGGATTGTCGCGATTGATGGCCAAGACCACAGCGCCGCGCTTATCGAATTCTTCCCGATGCCGCGCCAGGTCGAAGAGCAGCTCGTTGCAGGCCGGACAGAAGTCGTATCGATAGAAAACCAAAACTACTTTCTTGCCGCGATACTCGCTGAGCGCCACGGGATTCATGCGCGAATCCATCACTTCGAAATCCGGGGCCCTCTCGCCGATCTTGGGCGAATCGGATAAGGGATCTTCCTCGCTGTCTTCAATAGGACCGCTCCAGTCGCCAGGCTCGGGCGCGGGTCCGTCTAAAAGCGCACGCAGCCCCAGAAGCAATCTGGTGATGTCGAATTCGGAAGGCTGGATGGTGATGTCGTGACTGAAGCGAACTTTGTTGTCGCTGTCGAGAATGAAGAATGCCCGTTTGTTCACTCGTTGCGATCCGCGGGGAATGAAGGTGCCCCAGTTTCGGGACACGCGATTATCCAGATCGGAATAGAGAACGTAGTTCTCGAGACCCAAGGCCTCGGCAAAGTTTCGGCTGGCGTATACAGATTCCCGACTGATTCCAAGGAAGTGCTTGATGCCCATGCGCTGCATGTCTTCGCCCAAGGCGTCCACGCCGGGAATCTTGTTGCCACAATAGAAGGAAAATGCCGTGGGGAAAAAGAGAACGGCCTTGGGGCCCTTCAGGTCGTAGAAACGCACCCGCTCCCCAAGATGATTTTGAAGCGTGAAATCGGGAGCTATGTGGCCCGGGGGGAGAATCATGGGTGCCTCCAACAGGCGGCGACCGGCCGCCAACCCTTTAAAGGTAGGCAGGTCATTTCAATGCGTCAACCGCTGTACTTGAGCTAGGAGTGGAGTCTTGCTAGCCTGTGATCATGCAATCCACACATCCTCCTCTTGCCGATGATCTGGCCGCCCTGGCTAAAGTTCCCTTGTCTCGCTGGGCGCCGCCGGAAGATCTATTGGCCGCCATGAGCGGCGGCAGTGCATTCCTGTTGGAAAGCGCTGGAGAATCCAGACCCTTCGCCAGATGGTCCATGTTGGGAACCCACCCCGTGGCGCGTTTCGTAAGCAAGGCCGGATCCAATCGATTCCATTGGCTCAGCCGTGGTCAGAAATGGACCTGGAACGAGCCACCTCTTCAGGCTCTTCGCCGGAGCATGCTGGCTTTTCCCAAGCCCAAGGCCCAAGCGGATCTTCCATTCTCCGGCGGCGCGGTGGGTGTTCTATCCTATGAATTGGGACGCTCTCTCTTGCCTGTTCCACCCAAGACTCACGACGATCTCGATCTCCCCGAACTGTCATTCTATTTCTTCGACCGCTTCATTTTATTCGATCGCGACCGGGGACAGGCCTGGGCGGTTGCCTATGCGCGGGGCGAGGATACACAGGAGGCGGAACGCGAGGCACAGCTAAGGGCCAAACTCTTGGCGGAGTCCCTTTCAGAACTTCAAGATATTCAAGATGGGCCTGACACTCCGGTGGACTCCGGCCTCCTGGAAATTTCCCGATCTTTTTCGGGCGACCAGTATCGCAGCGCCGTGGCCCGATGCATCGAAGAGATACACAATGGCGAAGCTTATGAACTGTGCCTGACCGGACGTTTCGAGACGGAGTATCGCGGAGATCCACTTGAGCTCTATCGGCGACTTCGTCGAGACAACCCGGCTCCCTTCGGGGGATTCCTGCGCTTTCCCGAAGCCGCGCTCATCAGTTCCAGTCCAGAAAGATTTCTGAGAGTCGACGCCGAGGGTCATGTTGAAGCGCGCCCCATCAAGGGAACGAGGAAGCGTGGGGCCAGTCCTGCAGAAGATGCTGCCCTGCGCGCCGAATTGAAGTCGAGTCGGAAGGATCGCGCGGAGAACACCATGATCGTAGATCTTCTTCGCAACGATCTTAACCGTGTATGCGAAACCGGAAGCGTGACAGTGCCGGAACTTTGTGTCATCGAGGACTACGCCTCGCTTTTTCAAATGGTGTCCACCATTACCGGCACGCTCGCTGCGGATCATGATCGATTCGATCTTTTGGCCTCGGCCTTTCCGGGAGGCTCCATGACCGGCGCTCCGAAAATCGCTGCCATGAAGATTCTCGAATCTCTTGAGCCCTGTGTTCGAGGTTATTATTCCGGCGCGATGGGTTATCTTGGTTTCGATGGCGGCATGGATTTGTCCATGGTAATAAGAGCTATCCAGTTAATCGGATCGCGAGCCCTGGTGGGCGCGGGCGGTGCGGTGGTGGCGGGGAGCGATCCTGAATCGGAATGGCGTGAAGCTCTAGCCAAGGCTTCGCCAACTCTAAGCTCCATTGCCAAATTGCGCGGAATGACCCTGCCGAGCTTCGATGAGTTGTAGTACTTGCAGTATGGAACCCTTTGGTCCGCGTACTGAACTCAGTGAGGATGGCGCGTGAGTAATCCTGTGATCTGGAAAGACTTGAGCTCTTTGGGCGCGAGATGGGTTACAAAAAAAGGGCCCATGGCGGGCCCTGAGGACCGACGAACACCATGAGTGTGTCCACTTGTAAGCGGCGGTGTCACTGTCGATCTTCAAATGTCCCTCCACCGACGAGCGTCCACAGGCACTCAGAGCGGGGTGCGATTCCCCGACAAAGCCGGTTGGATTGGACAACAGTAGTATAGCAAAGCGTGGGCCGCATGGACAATGAAACAGCGCTTTGATAAGAGAAGGATTTCGAATGCGAAAGCAAACGCGCATACACTTGGTTTTCTTTCTTCTGTCTCTTGTCTCGGCATATAGCAGCCAGGGAGAAGATCTCCGTTGGCATGTTCTTCATGGCCTCACTCCGAGCTTTCCGCAAGATCCTAGTGACACCTTTCTTGCCGCCCATGAGACTAGTGCGCATCTGTCGGCGTCATGGGGAGAGCGCGAATCGCTCTTGTTCTATTTTGCGTGTGAAACGGAAAGCATTCAAAATCTTACAGTTCGATTGTCATCCTTCAGGCACGATGAGGAACTACTAGGCGCAACGAGCCTTCGCCTACAATCTTATGACGCGCAAAGCCGGTCCTGGCGCGACTATCCAGGTGCATACGAAAACGATGACACTACTGGCGGGGGGGATTGTCTGGACCGGGCCCCCTCCTTCGCCGCGGCCGCCCGACGGTATTCCGGCCCCCCTCTCCGACCATCCCCCTCCGCAACAGCCT
>JACNKJ010000066.1 GCA_014382085.1 bacterium | reverse complement strand
GCCAAAGTTCTGGGCGTCCAGCTCCGAGGCCCAAAACGAGGCGAACGCACTCCGCTGGTGAGCAAAGCGCGCGATGATGTGGGCCTCGGTGAGAAAGGTGCCGTTGACTGTGAGTGCTCCGTTGTGAAGCCTGAATACGGCCTCCTCCGTCTTCACGTTGACCGCAAATTCTGGGGCTGACAGGAAGTTGTAGATCACCTTGTGGTGGCCACGGAAGTCGGCAGAGCCGCCATAGGCGAACTATAGGGTAATTTCTCATATTTTTCTCATCTTCTCATAATTACAGGCTGAGGGGAAGTCCTTAAGATTTGCCCATTCGCAAACACCCCCACTCTCTATAGAGGATGGTAATCATCATGCTGAAACGTATCTTCATTCTCATACTTGCACTCTTCGCCGCAGGCACTGCATTGGCGGAAAAAACAGACGCCGATGCCCAAGTCTACGATCTCGAGCAGATGTGCGAAGGTAATTCTGGCGATCGTAGCAAGCGGCAGGCGAGCAAATCCCTATACCAACGATTAGGTAAGGATAAAAAGATCCACACGCTGACCAGTGAGATTGTTCGCCTCCATAGCGTGAACCCCGCCATCAAGCACTTGATCGATGAGCGCTACGCCGATCACCTCGCCATGCGCGTTGCGGAATTCATCATCTCCGGAACAGGTGGCCCTGCAGTCTATGAGGGACCCAGCCTCACGCACTCCCATGATCACATGAATCTCAGCAACGCTGACTTCATGGCTGCTGGGTCGGACGTCATCAAAGCCATGACCAACCTCGGATACGGTCAGAACGAGATCGATGAGATGGTTTGCATTCTAGTGAGCCTACGTGATCAGGTTGTGCTCGGCGGATAAGCCGACACCTCTAGACGAAATAGAAGGTCGATCCCAGCACGGGATCGACCTTTTTGCATGATCAAGGCAGCTAGTACTCTGAGTGAGTTAGAGTTCCGACTTCCTCATCTTCAAACCTACCGAGTTGAATCCCACGAGACGACGCTTTTCCTCATCCCAAAGGTGCAGTCGCCCGGCGCGAAGACTTTCCCGAAGCGTCAACGCTTTCACGCTCCGAAACATCTCGTTGGACTTGTGGCATTTTTCCAGGAAGTAATTGGGTATGCGCGGGCTGAGGTGGTGCACATGATGGAAACCGATGTTGCCGCTGAACCACTGCAGAATGCGTGGAAGTTTGTAGAAGGATGCTCCGGTGAGGGCTTGCCTTAGGAAATCCCAGTTTTCGTGACGCTCCCAATAGGTTCCATCGAATTGATGCTGCACGTAGAACAGCCAAATTCCCCCAGCACCGGCGATCATGAGCACCGGCAGTTGCAGCAGCAGGTAGGTTTTGATTCCGATCGTAAAAGCCGCCAGTGTGATGAGCCCTGCAATGGCGATGTTGGTGATCATGATCGCCCAACGCTGCCGCGCATCGGTTCTGGAATTCCAATAGCGGCCATCGATAATGAAGAGATAAAGAGGCCCGGGAATCAGCAAGATGAGAGGATTGCGATAGACTCGATAGACAAAACGGTTCCAGGTGGAAAGCTCTCGGTATTCACGCACCGTGAGCGTCCAGATATCCCCGGTGCCGCGGCGATCCAAATCGCCGGAGGTAGCATGATGCTTGGCATGATTGCGCGACCAACTTTGGGCGGGCATGAACACGAGAAGCCCGGTGAAAAACTCCGTAATGCGGTTGGCGCGCTTGGAACGAAAAAATGCGTTGTGTCCGCAATCATGAAAGATGATGAAGGTTCTCACCATGAAACCTGCGGCAGGAATCGCGAGCAGCAGTGTGATCCAATAGGAAATGCCCATGGTGAAGTACATGGCCGCCATGAGCAGCAGGTAGGGAATGAGGGTATTGCCTAGTTGAACGAAGCTTCGCCAACGACTTGGCGCTTCGAAAGGTGCGACGGCGGCTTTCCAATCCGGCTTTTTCATTGGATGTCTCTCCTCGGCCCTTGGATCGCAACCGGAACGGTGTCCTCATCGATGCTACATTGAGAATCGAAAATGCATTTTCCGTATCGAGCTTATAGCTGCACGGGTAAGATAGGCTAGGTACTTCGTTTCGGCTAGGAAACCTGTTTTCAGCCAGGAATCAATCTCTCTTCCGAGCGCATCCCGAGCTTCTGCCACTTCCGCCGAAGAAGATCATGATCCCGACAAGATAGCCCAAATGGTACAACTTCCCGGTATTGTGAACTTCGTAGATGCTGACCTTGTCTGTGAAGAGTGAGGCGATGAAGGTGAACAGCACGATGAAACCGTGCCAGAGCCCCTTCCAAAATCCTGCAGGACTCTCATAGTGGCCTGGCAGTCCCGTCAATTGATTGGGGCCCGCCGCGCAACTCGCCAAGAATAGCACACCGAACAATATCCCAGCGACCAGTATGATCCTATGCATGAGGTCTCCTTCCCCTACTCTTTTACTCGCAGCTTCATTTCACCATCCTCGACACTCAACTCTTCTAACCCGTTAAACAGGGTCTGCCAGAAACCACCCTCGCCACTGAACTCCTGCATCAGATCAATATTCTTGATACCACCGAGCCAGGCCTTGGGAAGCGGCAGACCCATGACGGTCACACCCTTCAGCACGACCTTGGGGGTTCCCGCCACCAGTGACATCTCCAGGCCCGCTTTGACACGAAGCGTCTTTCCTCCCACAACGGGAACATCCTCGTCCATGGGAATAAGCACCTTGGCGCTGATCATGTTCTTGGACAGATCGATGGCCACACGCTCTGCCAAATCGGTGTTCCTGGCGATCATCGCATTGAGTTCGCGTTCGCTGAAGCGAATGCTGCGATCTTCAGGTGCTTCGCTATAGGTCTCGGGTTCGAGAAAACCGAGCTTGGCCGCCAGCTCTTTCTCTTCGTCAGCGCTCAACTCCACCGGCTTGAAGTTGGAGGGGAATACGAATGTCTTCACGGCCCAGACCGAAGCCGCCACCGACAAAAGTACAGCGACCAGCACGATGCCTAGGGTTCTCAGGCAACCACCACGTTTCTTTTCAGTCTCAGGCATGTTCCTCCATAGGAGTTTCCATCGAACCAACAAAACCTGTAACAAGATTGCCTTAGGAGCGCTAGCGACAAATGGGAATATAGATTCAGAATTGTGAATCTCGCTTGAAAAGCATGTTCCTTCCAGCTTACCCTCTGGCCTCCGATTCATGAAGATTTCCAAAATCACCTCTCCGCCCATTTTGGAGGAGCACTTTGTTCCAAGTTGAAAACCTGAGTAAACGCTACGGCGAAATCCATGCCGTGGACGGCATCTCCTTCCAGGTGCGAGCCGGTGAAGTCTACGGACTCTTGGGCCCCAACGGCGCGGGAAAAACCACCACCCTCTCAATGCTGTCGGGTGTTCTCAAGCCCGACAATGGACGCATTCTTTTCGACGATATCGACCTACACGCCGAACCCGTGAAGGTGAAGCAGCAACTCGGCGTGGTTCCCCAGGAAACAGCCCTCTATGAAGACCTCTCCGCCCGCGAAAACCTGAAATTTTGGGGCGGCCTCTATGGACTGCGGGGATCCGAGCTGGACCAGGCCATCAACAAGACCCTCGATCGAGTGGGGCTCACGGCCCGGGCCAAAGACGCGGTAAAAAAATACTCGGGCGGTATGAAGCGGCGACTGAATCTGGCCCTGGGGCTCATTCACGAACCCCGACTTGTACTATTGGATGAACCCACCGTCGGCATCGATCCGCAAGCGCGGGTCAACATCTTGGACGTTGTTCGCGACGTGGCCAAGAGCGGCACCACCGTGCTTTACACGACACACTATCTGGAAGAGGCCGAGTCGCTTTGTGATCGAATCGCTATCATGGATCACGGACGCATCCTGGCTGAAGGCAGCCTGGACGAACTCAAGAAGCAGGCTGGGGAAGAGGAAACGGTTACCATTGAAGGTAATTTCGAAGCCGAACTGGTGAGGGCCAAGATCGAGGCTGTGAGCTCCGTGAGGCTGCTCTCTGCGGAGCAGGGTCGCGCGGTGATATCCACCGGAGGTTCGGGCGAGGGAGCGGTGAAACTGCTTGAAAGTTTGTTCGGCGCCGACCTACCCATGCATGGCATTTCCATCCGCCCGCCCAGTCTTAACAGCCTCTTCCTCAATCTCACCGGCCGGGAGTTGCGCGACTGATGCGGACACTCATCCTCATGGTTCGCAAGGACCTAATTCGCAAAGCTCGAGCGCCCTTGGGGCTCCTGGTGGTCTTGGCCTTTCCCATCATGTTTTCCGCCATCATCTCCATGGCCTTCGGAGGCGGCAGTACCCCCCAGGTTTACTTGCTGGTGGAAAACCTCGACGACAATCTTTTAGGTAAGGCCCTCATCTCGGCCATGAGCTCCGAGCAGATGGGCGAATACTTCGACGTGGAAATAGTAGGCGAGGAAGGCCTGTCGAGAATCGAAGACGGCGACGCCTCCGCACTGCTTCAAATTCCCGAAAACTTCACCGAGAGTATCGTTGAAGGCAAGCCTTGCTCCTTGTCGCTGGTTCGCAATCCGGCACAGGGCATCTTGCCCGAGATTGCCGAGCAGGTGAGTCTGGTTCTGACCGATATTCTGGATGGCGGGTCCAAGGTTTTGCGCGAACCCATGGACGCTCTTGCGCCCTATGTCCTGGGCGATTCCCTGGATATGAACGCAGCCTTGGTGTCCAACATATCCGTCGCGTTTTTCGACGCCTTTGAAGGCGTGGGGAAGTACCTCAATCCACCCGTGATCACACTTTCATCCATGAGTGTGGGCGCGGAAGATGCCGAGGAAGAGGAAGAAGACGAGGGCGGCGCAGGTGTTTTCCAGATATTCCTTTTTGTCTTCCCGGGCATTTCAGTTTACGCCCTATTCCTCGTGGGCGACTTGGCCATGCGCGACATTCTTACCGAAAGCGAAGCCGGCACCCTTCGGCGTCAGATTCAGGGCCCCGTCAGTCCGGGAAGGGTACTCGTCGCCAAGGCGGCCTTCAGCGCCTCAGTGGCGTTCATCAGCTTGATCATGCTTACGCTCATCGGATGGATCGCCGCCGATGCTCCCATCGACTTGTTAGGATATCTGGTGCTTTCCCTCGCCCTTATTCTGGCCGTCGTGGGTTCGGCTGCAGCCATCTACGGCGCCGCGGGCAAGCTGCAACGGGGCGCGGTCATCGCATCTATCGTCTATCTCTTCTTGGCTTTTTCGGGCGGCAGCTTCTTTAGCATAGACGGCATGCCCGGCATCATCCGGCTCATCGCCCCTATCTCTCCATTCTACTGGGGAACCCAAGGCTACAAGGCCTTGCTGGGGCAAGGAGCTTCCTTGGCCGACATCCTGCCCTCGGTGGGAGTGCTTTCCGCAATCGGCATTGTCTTGCTCATACTGGGAGGCATGCTCCTGAATCGAAACTTGGTGAGAGGAGGTGGAGCATGAGGAAAGTTATCCAACTAGGCCTCAATGATATCCGCCTCACCTTGAAAGATCGTCAGTCCATCATCTGGATGATGCTCCTCCCCTTCTTCCTGATGTGGCTCTTCAGCAACATGCATTTCGGCGGAGGATCCGGGGCCAACCAGGTTTCCCTCAGCCTCGTGGATCACGACGGAGGATGGTTGGCTCGCGCATTCGTGGAGGAACTCAAAGACGAACAGATATCGATGCACGAGTTCCATCCCGATTCCTTGGCCCTAGTCGAGCAAAGGGTGCGCACCCTGCACATTCCCGCGGGATTTACCGAAGGCGCCCTGGCCGGCGAGCAACAAACCCTCGAACTCCAGAAGGAGCCGGACACTAGCTCCGACTATTCCATGGCGGCCGAGGTGCACATTATCAGAACCGTCGTGCGCTCGGTGAGTCGTCTCGTGGAGATGGATAAAAACGCCATGCTGGGGGGCGAGGATCCCGGCGCCAGCTTCATTGCCATGGCTAAGCGTGAACCCCTGGTCAGCTTGAACGTGAGTTCGGCAGGCATCGGGCAAGCCCTGCCATCGGGCAAAGAGCAGAGTATTCCCGGCATTCTGGTAATGAGCGTTCTCATGATGACCGTCATCTATGGAGGGGTTTTCCTAAC
>JACNKJ010000045.1 GCA_014382085.1 bacterium | reverse complement strand
GTCTTCTCGGCCGCGGGGGCTTCCTCCGCAGGTGCCTCCTCGGCGGGAGCTTCTTCAGCAGCAGTAGCAGCTTCGGCGGCTTCAGCTTCAGCCTTGGCTTTGGCTTCGGCAGCCTCGGCATCAGCCTTGGCTTCAGCGGCTTCGGCTTCTTTCTTAGCCTTGGCGGCCGCTTCGTCGGCCTCGCGGGCGTCGGTCTTTTTCTTGGCCTTCTTTTCGGCGCGACCCAGACGCTCTTCCTTGGCCTTGGGCTGCTTGGCCTTCCACTCGGCAAGCTTCTCTTCCAGCTGCTCAGCCGTTACGCCGGTAGCCAATAGACGATGCTTCTCCATGATGCCGGCACTGCGCACGAGATTCTCGGCCGTGGGTGTAAGCTCGGCTCCCTCGCCCAGCCAGTAGAGAATGCGATCTTCCTTGAAGGTCACTTCGGCCACGGCGGGAAGGGGATTGTAGGTGCCCCGATTCTCGGTGTAGCGGCCATCACGGCGCTTGCGGGAATCCACCACCACCAGGCGGTAGAAGGGTCGTTTCATGGCACCCAAACGGGTCAGACGGATCTTGGTCGACAAAGGTCCTACCTCCGGATTCCCTTCCCTAAATTCCTCATAAGATCGGCGGGCACTCGCCCGGATTTTTGGAATCGGGACAGGGTTTTCATCATTTTCTGCATTTCAGAGAACTGGCGCAGAAGGCGATTTACCTCCTGGACGCTGGTTCCGCTGCCTTTGGCGATCCTCTTGCGGCGGCTGCCGTTGAGGATCTCGGGTTTCAAGCGCTCTTTGCGCGTCATGGACTGGATGATGGCCTGCGTGCGCCCGACTTCGCGTTCGTCGATCTCGCCCGCCCCGGCCGCCATCTTGCCCGCGCCCGGAATCAATTCCATGATCTTTCCCAGCGGACCCATCTTCCGGAGTTTCTGGAGCTGCACCAGAAAATCTTCCAGAGTCAGGCCCTGCTTCCGCATGCGCTTCTCCAGCGCTGCGGCCTCGGCCAGGTCGTGCTCCTCGTGGACTTTCTCCACCAGACTGAGCACATCCCCCATACCGAGGATCCGGCCCGCCATCCGATCGGGATGGAAGGGCTCGATGTCCCTGACGGTCTCGCCCGTGCCCACATACTTGATGGGCAGGCCCGTGACCGAACGCACCGAAAGTGCGGCGCCACCACGTGCGTCGCCGTCGAGCTTCGACAGCAGAACACCCGTCAGGGGCAGGCGGCGCGAAAACTCGGTGGCCACCTTCACGGCCTCCTGGCCGGTCATGGCGTCCACCACCAAAAGGATCTCGTCGGGAGCAAGCGCGTCGTTCAAGCGCTCCAGCTCGGCCATGAGGTCTTCATCCAAGTGAAGACGACCGGCCGTATCGACGATAAGCGTGTCGCGCAGCTCTTGCCGCGCCTGCGTGCGTCCCGCCTCGGCGATGCGCACCACGTCTCGCTCGTTTCGATCCACATGCACCGGCAGGTCCAGCTCACGGCCCAGCACTTCCAGCTGGTCCATGGCGGCTGGGCGATAAACGTCCGCGCCTACGAGTTGGGGCCGCCGGCCCTTCTTGCGTAGCAGTCCGGCCAGCTTGGCCGAAAAACTGGTTTTGCCCGATCCCTGAAGCCCCACGAGCATGATCGTGGAAACGGGAGTCGTGCGATGGTCCAGAGCGACGCGGCCGCCGCCCATGAGGTTCACCAGTTCGCGATGGACGATGCCCACCACGACCTCGGCAGGGTTCAAACCCTTAAGGATCTCCTCGCCCACCGCTTTTTCGCGCACCGAGGCCACGAAGGCCTTGGCCACGCTGAAATGGACATCCGCCTCAAGCAGTGCCCTGCGCAGTTCGCGAAGAGCGGCATCGACGTCTTCCTCGCGGAGGACGCCCTTTCCTCGGAGCTTGTGAAAGACAGAATCCAGCCTCTCGGCCAATGATTCGAACACGCTTCGCTCCGGGGATTAACGGGGATGCTGATGGGCTACCGACGCAAAGTCGGCAATGTAGCAGAACTTAGGGCACTGTGCAAGAGGCGCCGGCGAGGAAAATCAAGGCTCTTCGGCTGCGAGACGGAGCCCCGCGAGGGCCGAAGCCCTGTCTTTCTGGCCGAAAATCGAGGACGCTGCCACCAAAATATCCGCGCCCGCCTTCCGGCAGATCCCGGCATTGGCGGGTCCGATTCCCCCATCGATGGAAATTGCGAATTTAAGCCCCTTTGCGGCTCTCAGCTCTCGCGCGGCCTCAAGTTTGGGGAGCACTTCCGGATGGAAGGATTGCCCGCAAAATCCGGGGAAAACGCTCATGACTAGGAGTAAACCCAGCCTCTCCCAAACCGGGCCCCATTCCGAAATCTCACGATCGGGGTTCAGGGCCAGGCCCGCCTGCCCACCCAATTCCCGGATCCGGGCCAGCATGGCGGGGGCATCCTCCACGGCCTCGGCGTGAATGGTCAAACCATGGCAACCGGCTTCCAGGTAGTTTTCCAGAAAATCGCCGGGATTGGTGGTCATGAGGTGGGCATCCAAGGGAAGTTTGCTGTTTTGGGCGATGGCCTTGCACACATCGGGGCCGAAAGTCAGGTTGGGGACGAAGTGACCGTCCATGACGTCCAGATGCAGAAGATCGGCGCCGCCGGCCTCAACCTCGGCGATTTCATCGGCCAGGCGGGCGAGGTCCGCCCCCAGCACGGAAGGAGCTAGAGCCACGCGATTAGGATCCAGATGCGACCACCAACTCAAGGTCGTCCCCTTTCGAAAGCCGGCTGCCCGCCGGCAGGCTCTGATTTAGAATTTCCCCGGCCCGTCTTCCCGCCATTTCATCGTAGCGAATGCGCGGGCGGCCGAGCCCCGCCTTCTGCAGCATGGACAACACCTGCTCCAACTCAAGACGTGAGAAATCTGGCAGCAAGTAGCCGGGACCCGCCGGTCCCTGGCTGATAAGCAGGTCCACGCGTCCACCTCGAGGCACGCGCGTGCCGGCCGCAGGACGGGTGGCAAGCACACGACCGGCCGCCTCGGCTCCGGTAACACTAGTCCAGTGTCCGGCCGTCAGGCCCAGGTCTTCCAACTGCAGTCGCGCCTGCCGCTCGCTGGCTCCACGCAGATCGGGAATGGCCGCCAGTTGCGGACCGGCCGACAGTACGATTTTCACGCGGCGGCCCTCTTTGATGGTTTCCGGCGAACGTGGTCGCTGACGCAGGACAAATCCGGCGGGTAACCAGGCGTCGAATTCGGCGGGTCCTTCCTCAAGCAGCAGACTTCGCCGGGCGGCGGTCTGATAGGCTTCCTCACGGGACAGGCCCACCAGATCGGGCACCGAAAAGGCACCCTCGCTGCGCACCCAGCGGCGCAAACCGAAATCGAGTATGACGAAGCCCAGAGCCAGGGCCGCGATCAGTGCAAAAGCAAAAAGCAGTCGCCGCAGCCAGGGTTTCTTGCTCATGGATCCATCCTTTGGAAACGTACGGCATACATGCCGGATCCTTCACCGCGGCCTGGCCAGATCATGAGATCGCCTTCTGGACCGACCCTGGCCCCGCCGGGCTCCTCCCGGCGAATTCCCTCTAGGCGGAATGCGGGGAATCGTTCCAGGAAGGCGTCGCGCTGCTCCACGGTTTCCTCGGGCGTGAGTGTGCATACCGAATAGATCAGCCTGCCGCCGGGTTTCACCCATGCTGCCGCTGCATCGAGAAGATCCGTCTGCAGTTTCGCCAGCTCGGCGATTTGCGACTCTTTTTTCCGCCAGCGGGCGTCCGGATTTTCCGCCAACACGCCAAGGGCCGTGCAGGGCGCGTCCAGGAGCACAGAATCGGCGGGGCGGGGTGGCGTATCCAACAGATCGGCCACCTCCGTCTTCACATCACTGAAGCCGAGTCGATGGAGATTGGCAACGACTTTCTCCATGCGCCGGGCACTACGATCCAAGGCGAGGATTTCCGTGCCGGGTGGAGCCAATTCGGCCAGATGACCCGTCTTGCCGCCGGGCGCGGCGCAGAGATCCACCCATGTGCCGGGCTCGGAGCTTGCAGCCAAGCAGGCCACGCGTTGGGCGGCCTCGTCCTGGACGCTGAGATCGCCGCGATCGAGGGCTTCCCAGACCTGAAGGGGTATGGCGCCGGGAATGCGAAAACCGGTGGGAAGATCTTCGCTGCGGCTGAACTCGGCCTCGCCCTCGAGGTTTTGCAGAAACGCTTCGAAGCCTGGGCGTCTCGCATTCCAGCGGAAGGCGATTCCCCCACGGCCGTTCATGGCTTCACAAACTTCGCGGGCTCGGTCGCGACCGAGCTCGCGCACCCATCGTTCGGCCATCCACTTGGGATAACTGAGCACGCGTTCGATGTACTTCACGGCCTGAGATTCGAAGTGCGGTTCCTTGCCCGGCACGCCGTCCCGTTGCCAGTTGCGAAGTTGGGCATTGGTCCAGGCGGCCAGATGGGGCCGCTTCTTTTTGATCCATTCCACCGACTCGCCGATGACCGCATAGGCAGGTAGGCGTTCGTTTTCCTCAAGCTGAAATAGCGCCAAACGCAAAGCGGTGCGCACATGCTCGTCGAAGTGCTGGCGTTTGGTGAGGCGGCGAATGCGATCATCCAGGCGGGCTTTCAGGCGGACTGTGCCGGAAACCAGATGGGTGAAAAGACGTCGGTCGCGGGGATCGTCCAAAGCATGGTCCCTGATGGCCCGCTCAATGAGTTCGTCCCAATCGTCGCGCAGCCAAGCGTCGCGATGGAGAAATGCCAAGGCGGCTCGGCGGGCCGGCGCGATCATCATCCTTGCTCCAGCCTGTGGCCGGGCTCAAGCGGCCTACCGCGCAAATAGTCACTCGCAGCCATGGGACGCTTACCCTGGGGCTTCACGCTGAGTAGATCCAGTGCGCCCTCCCCGCAGGCAACCCGCAGAACGCCCTTGGGAGCTACGAGCACCTCGCCGGGCGAGCCTTCACCTTCCGCGCCAGCAACCTCAAGCACAGCCAGGCGTGCGCCATCGCGCGTACACCAGGTGCCGGGCTCCGGATTGAGGGCGCGAATGCGTCGGTGCAGCTTCAGCGCCGGTTCGGTCCAATCCAGAGCGCCCGCTTCTTTGGGAATTTTCCGCGTCAGAGTGGTTCCGGTATCCGATTGAGCCAGGGGTGTGATTCTTCCATCTCGCCAAGCCCGGAGGCTTTTAAGCAGAAAACCCGGTGCCTCATGGGACAGGGCAAGGACCAGATCGCCAGCGTTCCAGATATCCTCGATATTCAAAGCGGTTTTCGCCAGCACCGGACCCGTATCCAAGCCCTCATCCATGAGCATGGCGCTCCAGCCGGTCTCCGGCAGTCCCTCGAGCAGACTTTGCTGGATGGGACTCGCACCTCGCCCCCAGGGCAGCAGCGAGGCGTGGAGATTCACGCAGCCCATTTTGGGAATGTCGAGCAGTGATGGTTTCAGAATTCGCGCGAAGGCGATGACCACGATGAGATCGGGCACCTCCTCGGCCAGCAGGGACTCCACGGCCACGCGATCGCCTCGCCCCCAACGCGTCAGCGGAATTTCCAGCTCCAGGGCAACCTGACCTACAGGCGTTGCCACGGGTTTTCCCCGGCGGCTACGCCGTGCGTCGGGCAAAGTGACCACGCGAATGAGATCGAAATCGGGTGCATCGCAGAGAGCGATCAGGCTGGACTTGGCCAGCGCGGGGCTGCCCATAAAGACCGTTCGGAGTGGATTGCTGAAGCTCATGTCCTTCTCGTAGCGATTCACCGTCCCGTGTACTCTTCGCGAATGGATTCGATCTTCTTCTTGAGCAAGGTACGTTTGGCTAAACTCATGCGCTCGATGAAGAGCACGCCATCCAGGTGATCCAGTTCGTGCTGAATCACCCTCGCCAGAAAATCGCCCGTGTGGAGTTCCATGGTGCTGCCGTCCAGGCCCTGATAGCGAACCCGGATATGTTCAGGCCGGGTTATGTCCTCGCGCAGGCCGGGAACGGAGAGACAGCCCTCCTCGATGACGCACTCCTCCCTGGAAAATTCCAAGATTTCTGGATTCGCCATGAGCAGGATCTCGTCCGTCTCGCGTTCTTCTTCGTCCACATTGGCAATGACGATGGCAAATCGCATGTCCAGACCCGCCT
>JACNKJ010000378.1 GCA_014382085.1 bacterium | reverse complement strand
CGAGTTACAGGAAGGCATCGATATCCCGAACACCTACGCCCTGCCTGGAACTCTTAAGATGAATCAAGCCACCTTGGATTGGTTCGAGTATGGCGCCGAGGTTCTTGAGCCATTCGGCGGCGGTGGATACTTTGGTGTGCCCGATGCGGAAATTTACAACTGGGCTTGGTTCGGTCGATTTTTACAACCGCCCACCGCTTTCCGAACCAATGAATTCGTGCCTCTGCTCAATTACGTGGTCGCCAACAACAGGACGCGATTCGGAACTGATCCGGTCTGGAACAATGATATCTACACGGCGAACGGCCAACAGTATCGTGAAGCCTTCTGGTCTGTGAAGTACGATGTCGACGATGATATCTACGGCGCCGATTCCCTCTGGGGCGGCGCGGCCGGCCCGGAGCATGGCCTCCACATCGCCGTGATGGGAATGCCCGCAGGCACCGATCACAAGAATGTGGCAGTAGGCTTCCACCCCTACTATTTGGATAGGGGCCACGCCAAATTGCTGATTGATCATATCCTTGTGGACATTTTGGAAGTGCCCAAGGAACTGAACTAGCGCCGATA
The DNA here is from genome assembly GCA_014382085.1 of bacterium. GTDB lineage: Bacteria > Krumholzibacteriota > Krumholzibacteriia > JACNKJ01 > JACNKJ01 > JACNKJ01. Next base: position 5,520 of record JACNKJ010000378.1, on the reverse strand, counting down.
TCGGGACGGAGGGGCGCCGCTGGCCATTCGGGAGTGGGACCGAAACCACCCGTGCTCCCTCCGTCGCTTAATTCCTGGGAAAGGGATTGTTGAGGATGATTTTCAAGACTGTCGGGAAAAACGCCGCCCTCTTGCTGGCCGCGTTTGTTGGCATGCTGGGCCCCTTGGGCGCCTCGTCCTTCGCCGAAATTTGCGACCCCGCCGAGTTTCCTCCTCTCGCCGTCTATGGAGATACGCTTCATCTCCCCGACGTCGATTGGAATGCGGTGTCCTTCTATCCCCCTGAGGGCACCTATCTCGATTCCATCGGCTCGCAATTCTACCAGTTGGAGTCGGAGTTCAGTTTCTTCGGCCTCGTAGCGGATTTTGACATTACCGAAGAGAACCCGCCTCATCACTTCCTGCCCTTCGGCTGGCGTGAGCACAAGATGATAACCTTCCGTTGGGACAATCCAAGAACGGGTACGATTGTCCGGAAGCCCGAGATTCAAACCGGTGCCAGATGGATGGACGACCCCGCGGCGCCCGGAGACTCGGTCATGGTCAGCGCCATGCCCCTTATTTACGGCAGCTACGAGGGCCGTCGCGACCAGGTTATTCGATTCGAATATCGCGTGGGCTTCGGTTTCATCGGCACTTCCGTGCCCAGCACCACCGATCCCGAGCAGATGGCCTGGGATATCAACGACTGGAGCCTGGACTGGGACATTCAGGGTGTAATTCTGAACCTGGCCGTCGGCGATAGCATCACGCTCAATACTGAGATTGCCTGGTCCGAGGCCTGGGCTGGAGACGCCGAATTCAGCTTCGCTCCGGGCGACGAGTTGCGCTCCGACGTCATCGAACTCTGGTGTCGCTATACTCGCTTGGACACAGGTGAGGTTGTGATGACTGACAGCAACATCGACTGCGTTTTCGAGCTGGATCTCGGCCTCTACGCCTCCTTCCAGCACGGGCTGGTCCCGGTGGGTTACCTCTCCAATTTCGTCGTGGAAGATTTCGAGGGTTACCACATCTGGCGTCGCGTCAACGGCGAAGATACCTGGCAAAATATCTGGGAACTGTCCAAGAACGAGGAACTCGACAAGTTCTACTGGTGGTGGATCGAATACGAGAAGGATCCGGTCACCCTGGACATCATCTACGAGTGGGAGACCCTCACTCCGGTTTTCGCCAATACAGACAAGCGCGTCTTTCTTGATTATGACGTACACAACGGCTTCTTCTACGATTACGCGATTACCACCTATGATCGAGGCTACCGACCCAACAACGGTGGTCACGATCACTACATTCTCGACAGCACGCCTTTGGACATGCTCGATGACGTAGGTCTACGATACAATTTCGACTTCCCCGCCACGGAAGACCTGAATCGCACGCCCGCAGTTTATGCGGTGCCCAATCCTCTGAGAACCGGCCGGAGCGCGCAGGAAGATCCCAATTATCACAACTATCCGGGTGATGTGGTGCGTTTTGTGGGCCTGACCGACGATTCCATCCTAAGGGTCTACAACCTCGCGGGAGATCTGATTTTCACCGCCGAGAACAAAGATCCCGACACGCGGAACATCGTCTGGGACACACGGAATCAGAAGGGCGAGCAGGTGGCCTCGGGGGTCTACATTTACCGCACCGTCGACAACAAGTCCGGAGATGACAGCTACGGCCGTCTCGTGATTATCCGCTGAGAATCGCGGCCCCGGGCCGCATTTCGGCATGCAGAATCGGCGTCCGGAAATCCGGGCGCCGTCCTTTGTGAAGCCGAATCCTTTCTTTCTGTCAGTATCTCGTGAAAAGCGTGGCCGCGGTGTTGATGAATAGGCGCGGAGTCAATATCCTGAGGTCCTTGGGTGATTTCCCAGGGATCATCGCTGCCTGGTGCGGCGAACAAACGAGGTGAGGGATGGAAAAGTACGTCGAGCCCTTCAAGATCAAAGTGGTGGAACCTATCAAGGTTATCGGTCCTGAGGCGAGGCAGAAGGCCATCGCACGTTCCGGCTACAATCTTTTCAAGTTGCACGCCGAAGAAATCTACATCGACCTGCTCACCGATTCCGGTACCAGTGCCATGAGCGACAACCAGTGGGCCGGCATCATGATGGGGGATGAATCCTACGCAGGCGGTCGGAACTACTTCCACTTCGAGGAAACCGTTCACGATATATTCGGCTTCCAGAACGTCATTCCCTGCCATCAGGGGCGGGTGGCCGAGAATCTGCTCTTCCAGACCATCGCCGCGCCCGGCTTGGTCATTCCCAACAACAGCCACTTCGACACGACTCGCGCCAACGTGGAAATGAACGGTGCCGAGGCGGTGGATCTACTTTGCGCTGAAGGCCAAGATCCTCACCTGGTGGCGAGCTTCAAGGGCAACATGGATGTGGATGCCCTGGAAAAACTCATCGCCGATGTGGGCGTTGACAAGATCCCGGCGGTGATGATGACCATCACCAACAACAGCGGCGGCGGGCAACCCGTATCCATGGCGAACATTCGTGCGGTGGGGGAAATCTGCCATCGCCATGGCTTACCCCTGATCTTCGACGCGGCTCGTTTCGCGGAGAACGCATGGTTCATCCATCAACGCGAACCGGGCTATCGCGACAAGAGCATTTTGGAAATCGTCCAGGAGATGTTCTCCTACGGCGACGGTTGCACCATGAGCGCCAAGAAGGACGGCCTGGTGAATATGGGGGGCTTCCTGGCCCTGCGTGATGATGCTCTGTCCGAGCGCATCCGCAACCTTCTCATTCTGGTGGAGGGTTTCCCCACTTATGGCGGTCTTGCCGGCCGCGATCTTGAGGCCATGGCCCGAGGCTTCCGCGAAGTGCTGGAGCCCGACTATCTTAGGTTCCGTGTGGGACAGGTGGAAATGTTGGGCGAGCAGTTGGTGGAGGCCGGAGTATCCATTTTGGAGCCTCCTGGAGGGCACGCCATTTATCTGAATGCCGGCGAGTTCCTGCCTCACATTCCTCCCCAGGAATTTCCGGGCCAGTCCCTGGCCGTGAATCTGTATGTGGAATCGGGCATCCGGGGTGTGGAAATCGGCACCTTCATGTTCGGTGGCGCCGATCCTAAGACCGGCGAAAACCGAACTGCCCGCTTGGAACTGGTGCGCCTGGCGATTCCGCGACGCGTTTACACCAACATGCACATGAACTTTGTGGCGCAATCGATCATTGCGCTACACGAGAAGAGAGATACTCTAAGGGGGATGAAAATCCTCAAGCAGCCGCCTTTCCTGCGGCATTTTTCCGCGACCCTGTCCTTTCTGGGTGAAGAGGCGGCAAGCCGGACCCAGGCCTGATCATACGGAGGCAAGCATGATCGAGACGACGACCAAAATGGCCTACACCTTCGGCGGCGATAACACCGAAGGCAATGCCACCATGAAAAATCTGCTGGGTGGCAAGGGTGCCAACCTGGCTGAGATGGCAGCCATCGGCATTCCCGTGCCGGCGGGCTTCACCATTACCACCGAGGTCTGCAACTGGGTGGTTGGCCACGACATGGCACACCCCGACGGCCTGGAAGATCAGGTTCGCGACGCCATCACCCATACCGAGAAAGCCATGGGCGGACGCATATTCGGAGACTCAGGTAATCCCCTGCTGCTTTCCGTGCGCTCGGGCGCCCGGGCCAGTATGCCCGGCATGATGGACACGGTCCTGAACATCGGCCTGAACGACACGACGATTCAGGGACTTATCGCCAAGAGCGGCAATGAGCGTTTCGCCTACGATTCCTACCGTCGTTTCGTGCAGATGTACGGCGACGTGGTTCTGCTGGTGCGCGATGAAAACCACGATCCTTTTGAACAGTTGCTGGAGGCCAAGAAGAAGGCCCGCGGCGTGGAGCTAGATACCGATTTGTCCGCCGAGGATCTCAAGGAACTGGTGGCCGAATTCAAGGCCATGGTGAAGGAGCGCACGGGCGCCGATTTCCCCGATGATCCCATGACCCAGCTTTGGGGCGCGATCGACGCCGTTTTCCAGAGCTGGGACAATCCCCGCGCCTGGCACTATCGCCGGATCAACAGCATTCCCCACGATTGGGGTACTGCCGTGAACGTGCAGGCCATGGTCTTCGGGAACATGGGCGAAACTTGCGCCACAGGCGTGGCCTTCACCCGCGATCCGTCCACGGGCGAGCGCCGCTTCTACGGCGAATACCTCATCAATGCCCAGGGCGAAGACGTGGTGGCCGGTATTCGCACGCCGCAGCCCATCAACATTTCGGGCAAGGATCCCGAGAATCCCCTGTCCAGCATGGAAGAGGAATTTCCCCAGTGCTACGCCGAGCTCGAGGCCATCTACCACAAGCTCGAGCAGCACTACAAGGATATGCAGGACATCGAATTCACCGTCGAGGACAACAAGCTTTGGATGCTCCAGACCCGTGCCGGCAAGCGCACGGGATTCGCAGCGGTGCGTATTGCCGCCGAGATGCTTGAAGAAGGTCTTATCGACGAGAAGACGGCTGTGTTGCGGGTGGATCCCAATCAGCTGACCCAACTCCTGCTGCCGGTCTTCGATCGCGACGCGAAAACAGCCGCCATCGCCGACGGCCGCCAGCTGGCCAAGGGCCTCAACGCCGGCCCGGGAGCCGCCGCGGGCACGCTGGTACTTTCGGCCGAAGAGGCTGTGGTTCGAGCCGAGAAGGGCGACAAGGTCATCCTGGTGCGTATCGAAACCAGCCCGGAAGACATTCAGGGCATGCACGTGAGTCAGGGCATCCTCACCAGTCGCGGCGGCATGACCAGCCATGCGGCGGTGGTGGCTCGCGGTATGGGTAAGAGCTGCGTGGCCGGCTGCGGCGCCTTGGACATCAACTATGCTGCGGGTACCGTGAAGGTGGCCGGCCGCACTTTGAAAGAGGGCGACGCCATCAGCATCGACGGTATGACCGGCGAGGTCTTCGAGGGACACATTCCGGTGCGGGCCAGCGAGATCGTACAGGTGCTCATCGATGAGGAGATGGCTCCGGAAGAGAGCAAGATCTTCCAGGACTTCAACCGCATCCTGTCACTGGCAAAGGACTACGCCACGATGGACGTTCGTACCAATGCCGATTCACCCCTGGACTCCACCGTGGCGCGTAAGTTCGGTGCCCAAGGCATCGGCCTCTGCCGCACCGAGCACATGTTCTTCGAGGAAGCACGCATCGACGCCGTGCGTGAGATGATTGTGGCGAAAGATGTGGAAGGGCGTCGGAAGGCCCTCGAGAAGATCCTGCCCATGCAGCAGAGCGACTTCGAGGGCATCTTCCGGGCCATGGACGGACTGCCTGTGACCATCCGCACACTGGATCCGCCGCTTCACGAGTTCCTGCCCCACGGTGAGGCCGAGATCATCGATTTGGCCGGCAAGATGGGTGTGGACGCGGGCGAACTCAAGAGCACCGTGGAATCGCTCACCGAGTCGAATCCCATGCTGGGCCATCGCGGCTGCCGCCTGGGCATCGTCTATCCGGAGATCACGGCCATGCAGGCCCGCGCCATCCTACAGGCTGCCTGTG
>JACNKJ010000046.1 GCA_014382085.1 bacterium | reverse complement strand
CTCCGGGCGAGGCTCTGTCCCTGGCTTGGGTTTGGGGTGACGGACAAAAGGATGCGCCTGGCCGCACCTTGCTGGTGCCCTTGCGGCTGGAAGCTCAGGATCTTCATGGAAATTCCGTGGGAGATTGGCTTATCGATCTTGTCGCCACGGACGGCTCGTCGGTGAGCCCTAGCTCTTTGACCACGTCTGAAACTCAAGCGACAGAGTGCAGCTGGACCTTGGGAGCCGAGTTTGGAAGCTTCAGCCTTATGGCTAGCAGTGAGGGCTTGCTTACCGCAACCGCCACGGCCCAGGCGGATTTGCCGCCCAGCCTGACAGGCATCCAGTATTCGGAGCCGGCGGACGAGGGTGAGGAAATCCATTTGGATGGCGAGAATTTTTGCGCCGTACCCGCCTACAATACCGTGACCTTGGGGGGGCTGCCCATGGTCGTGACCGAAGCCAGCGACACGGATCTTACTGCCTTAGTACCTGTAGGCCTCGGACTGGGTCAACATGAGATCAGCCTGAGTGTCGGATCCCAAGCGGCGCCCGAGCATTTCTCCGTTGAGGTGAGCCCTGCTGTGGGCCGGGTATTGGATTATCCCATGGTGAACGATGAAGTGAGCGTGCCCATTTCCGCCTTTGGTGAAAGCACAAGCTACATCGCGATGGCCTACAATCTGCGCGATGAGGCTCCCTACGAACAAGATTGGGTGAGTTTGGAAGAGGCCGAAGCCCTTACTATACCGAACAGGCCGCATGATCTCAGCCACGATTTTCACTTACGCATGCTCTCGGTTCGCGGTCAGGGGAAACCAGGGCCGCTTGCAGATCGGGATGATTCGCGAGATCGTCAGAACTTCTACGTCTTCTCCGATTACTTTGGAAGCACGGTGGATCCCGCAGATTACACTCTAGTGGAGGCGACCCTGCGCTACGAAGGTGATCATGTGCGCCTTTACGTGGACGATCGCGACGTGAATCGTCTGCCCCAGGACGAGTGCAATGAAATCGGTCAAACCTTTGAGTGGCAGATCTACGCCAACGTTCGTCAAACTTTCGGCGCTGAGAGCGACTACGATGGAAATGGTCGCGTGTACATATTGCTGACACGACAGGTGAATCTGCTCACGGGTCAAATCGACGACAATCCTCAGTGGGGAGGCGAGTACATCGGCGGATTCTTCAATCCGGTGGATCTGCCCATCTTCAGTTGGCCGGCGGGAACCAGTAACGAACGCGAAATCTTCTACGGGATCGTTCCTGATCCCAATGAGGATTTCAGCAAGGTGGCCCATACTCTGGAAAGCACGGTGGCGGCGGTGAAACCTATCGTTGCCCATGAATTCCAGCACATGATCAATTTCTTCCAGCGGCATGCGGTGTTGGGCGGCGGAAGTTCAAACATTCCCAGCGAGGATCTTTGGATCAACGAAGGGCTCAGTCATTTGGCCGAAGACGTCTGCGGTTTCGACGACCAGAATCAGGCGAGGGTCAGTCTCTACCTTCACTCACGTCAGCACCGGTACTTCGCTCTAGCATCTTTAAGTGGCTTGCCTTCGGGGCAGGCGGTGGGAAATTCCCTGGGTGAACGGGGCGCATCCTATCTGTTCATGCGATACTTGGCCGACCGCTGGCCTGGAAGCCCGGAAGATCTGGTGAAATCCATCGTATCGGGACGCGATAATGTGGTTCAGGTGACAGGTGAATCCTATGCTCAGGTCTTCAAAGACTGGCTGGCCACCCTGGTTCTGGACGACAGCGGATTCAGCGACGATCCTCGCTACCAGTATACGAGCTTGAATATTCGTCAGGATTTCCCCTATCCGGGTGGTATCCTGGAACCACTTTCCTACTTTAGTTTGGAATTGGGCGACCCGATTTGGAATTCTTTCATGGTGCCGGGAAGTTTCGACTTGTTAGAACTCCGCGGGCCAGCCCCGGGCGGCCTCACAGAACTGCGTTTCACGGGCGAAAACCGCGCGAACATGGGTATCCTTCTCATACGCACGGGGCTTTGATCTTGACAGGGACGGGTGCTTGGGAAATCCTGGGCCGTCTTAAGCGGAGGATTCATCCACACATGAAAAGACTGTCTCTACTGATCCTTATGGGGATCCTTGTTTCCACGGCTGGAGCCATTGAGCTTCGAAACATTCTGTGGGACCGCGCCTTCTCGCCCAACGGCGACGAGGTGCAGGACACCATGCCCCTGTCCTTCATGGTCACTTCGGAGGATGCAGACCTCACTACCATTCGCGCATTGGTCTCCACGAGTAGTGAGGTTCCCGCAGCGCCGGAAGATTGGGTGGAGGTGCTCATTGAAATGACCGGTGACGATATCGGTCGATTCCAAAACCTAGTCACGGAATGGGATGGGCTGGATGACGGCGAATCGTCCTATGCGGACGGCTTCTACTACCTCCACATCTTCGCCAGTACGGATACGGAAGAGTTTTGGATGGGACCCGCCGGCGAAATTGAGATCAATACCCAATCGCCCACCTTCATAAGCGTGGCTGTGGAGCCTCAGCCATTCACACCGCTGCTTGCCGGGTCAGACACCCTACAGCAGATCTACTTTACCTCCGCCGATTTCGACACCCTCACCGACACAGCCACCCTCGAAGTCTTCGCCTACAGCGAATCGGCTGGCCAGTGGTATCTACTCAGCTACTTGGAACGGGACGGCGAGTACGCGCTGAACACCGGCGAGGGCACGAGGTATCGCTTCCTCTGGAGCGGTTTCGGCACCTTGGGAAACCTCCAGGACGGTGTCTTTCCCGGCACGATCACCCTCGAAGACGATGCCGGAAACAGTGACCAGGCGGAAGTGTCATTGGATATCGATACCCTGGCGCCCAGTGTTTCAATTCTCACAATAGGCGGCTGGCCGGATGATGAGCGGGATTTCTATTTCAATCCGGCGAACCTTCCCGACTCAATCTGGGTGCGCGCGGAAGACCGTTATGGAGTGGACAGTTGTCGGGTGTCTTGGGGTGTGGATGCCCCCTTTGACACCTTGGGTTTGGCTCAGGGTTCGGGGGATCCGACCTTCGAGGATTACCTATTCCTCATTCCCAGTAACTGGGCTGCCGACAGCACCTACCGTATGAACTTTGACGTCATGGACATGAACGGCCATTGGCTAAGCGTGCTCGACGCTGCTCATCAGGTCGCCGTGGTCTTGGATGGTTTGCATCCCCAAGCTCCGCAATGGTTGACACAAGGAGGAGATCGTATTCAGGCCTATGAGCAGATAACAGGATCTGCCTATGAGGCCGAGTTGGAAATACGTCTCTACAAGAACGACAATACCGTGGCCATGGATACCTTGAATGCCGGAGGAACGGTGCAGTTCTCCTTCTTCGTGAATCTCGAAGAGGGGGAGCAGAGTTTTCGACTCGAGGCCTTCGACGCATCGGGCAACTCGTCGGGGTTGTCCGAGGCGCTGAATCTCAACTATCAACCCGGATCAGCTATTCGCATTCCCGGACGATTCCGTGGCGACCCCGGTGAGGAAATCCAGATTAATACCCCGGAAAATGCGGACAAGATTGAATTGCGATTCTTCTCGCTGGAAGGTGCCCTACTCCGAATTGTCGAGGCCCAGGGCGGGCCCCTTGAGTGGGCGGCCGAATGGAATATGCGCGATTCCGCAGGACGTGATATAGCTCCGGGCCTTCTGGTCGTAGTTATCCGAAGCTATCTGGAAAGCGGCGAGATTCTCGAGGATCGAAAGGTGGTGGCCATTGTCGATTAAGACGAGAACTCTGGCCCTTGGGCTGATGATGGCGCTCACCTTCACCGCTGGGGCCGATGAGGGTGGCAGTTACCGATTCCAGGGAACGGGCACCCGAGATCTGGCTCTGGCCGGAGCGGCCCACCTGGGCGACGCCGGACTGGAGGCCATCTTCCTACAGCCGGCCTCCCTGATCAGTATCACGAATTGGCAGGTCGGCGCCTTCCTCCAAAACTATGGTGATGGCCTACCCATTCAATACGGAACCTTGGCTTTGGCCATGGGCTCGGGTGAGCGCATGGCCCTGGACGGGCAATATCGGGGCGATAGCGAGTTGGCCATCGGTGCGGCATTCCAGTATCTCAACGCCACCCTGGCTGACGATTCCGCTTGGAGCGAATGGAGCTTGGCCGCGGCGGCCGCATGGAGCCCACTGCGCTGGTTCTCCATGGGCGGACGGGCCAGTTACTCCGGCGGTGGCAGCGAGGACGGACAGGATCGCGCCGGTGCTTTCGCTTTGGATTTCGGCTTGCGCATGCGGTTTTTGCATCCAGGCTTGGAGGCAGGCGTTCTCATGAAGGACTTCTGGCACAGACTTTCCTGGGTCGAAGGCAGCGATTTCAAGCGCGAGCCCAGCACGGTGCTATCCTTGGGCTGGGGTGGACTGACCCTTCCCGTTCTCCCGGGAGATTGGCGGGTCGAGGGTCGTAGTACCAATCATCTTTCGGAAACAGAGAGCTTTGGGGCGGGTCTGGAGTGGACCCTCCTAGACGGCTTTGCCACACTCCGTGGCGGCTTCATGGCCTGGCGTCAGGGCGAGGAGCGAAATTATCCCACCTTCGGATTCGGTTTGAAGAACAAGGGATATCAGATTGACTATGGTTTCAGCCCTGACGTGGACGGCGGTTTTGCCCCCCGGCACCGCATTTCGATCATTCACAGCGGATCCTGATCGGAGAGAATTTTGTACGGACAGCGTCCCACAGGCCTAAGCGCGAAATTGCCATTTGCGGATTCTCCATATCCGTGGACGCTGCGCATTGTCGTCATGAATCTCATTGTCTTCGCCATTACCTTTCTGCTGCAGAAAAGCGTGATCGGTGCATGGTTGCATCTCCTGTTCTGGCTGCAGCCCATCCGCGTGCTCACGCAGGGCATGGTCTGGCAACTGCTCACCTATATGTTCTTTCATGCGGGCCTGATGCACATCGGCTTCAACATGTTTCTGCTTTGGATGATGGGCCGCGAAGTTGAGGTGACTCTGGGTGGCGCGGCATTTCTGCGGCTCTATTTCATATCCGGCATCGTGGCGGGGCTCTTCAGTATGCCCATGTTGAACGCGCATATCTTGGGCGCCAGCGGAGCCGTGCTGGGAATCCTGGCCGCCTACGGGAGCCTCTTCCCCGACCGAATCATTCTGGCCTTCATGATCATCCCCATGAAGGTGAAGCATTTCATCTGGCTGGTGGCGGCCATGGATCTCTACGGCGCCATCGCCGGTACAGGGAATATCGCCCATCTTGCGCATATCGGCGGGCTCATCACAGGCCTGCTAATGATTCGCAGGGGTTGGTATCGTAAACCAATCTTCGATCTAGAGGGCCGCAAGCGCCGACGCGATCTCAATCGAATGAAAGAAGATAGAGAACGCGTGAATCAGATTCTCGACAAGGTATCTCGGGATGGAATAGGCGCTTTGGACAAAAGTGAACGAGAGTTTTTGGAACGAATGAGGAATGCTCGCTAAGTTCTATTCCTGAAAATAGTTACACTTCCTTGAAAGCCCCTCCTTACTACGTTAAAATTAAACTCTATGGCCACCCTCGCCGGGTGGTGGTCCCATCCTGTCCAAAAGGGAGATTGCGAATGTCTCGATTCCGATTCCTCGTACTCGCGATCATGGTTCTATCCATGTCTTCCGCTCTGGCCGGTACCGTCGAGCGCGTTCTTCCACTGGACCAACTTTGGAGCATGCCGGGTCCCGATGCCCAGCGGCTGTTAACCGTGTTGGACGATCCCGCCAGCGATCGCTATTCACTGCCATCAGTTTCATGGTGGTGGGCCCTGGAGGATGGGCAGTCCATCGTTTCGGCGGAAATCGTCGTGCTGGATGAGAAGCAGGAAAGCCGTTTGAATCGCGAAGCTCAGCGCATTCCCCTGGAAAGCACCGAGGGCGGAGCCATCCTTCCGGCCGAGGGTCCACTTTGGACCGATCACTACAAGATTGTCGTTTCGGGGGCGAACATTTTACATGGCAGGCGCTATCAGGTTTTGAATCTGTATCCTCTGCGTGCCGTGGATGGACAGGTTCTATCCCTGCGCGAGGCCAAGCTCCGAATTGAGATTGCCGACGGCGAGACGGCATTCGACGCA
>JACNKJ010000297.1 GCA_014382085.1 bacterium | reverse complement strand
GGATTCGTGGAGCGCCTTGTGTCCTGGCCACACGAACGATTCAGACAGACTGCGCTCCATCCCCGATTGAAAACGCCCATGCGTGCCTGCGACATGCTCTACTTCATGGCCGAGCACGATGATCATCATCTGGCCCGCATCAGCGAAATCATCAAGGTCTTCGCATGAGCGGCTTCAGGATTCTTGCAAGCGTATTTTTTCTTCTGCTTGCACTTTCGGCTGTTGCCGAAAGTGAGGTATCTCCTTTCCTGGAGTCGGGCGCATTTATAGGCGGAGAAAAGGACGCACCACTCTATTCGGAATCCGCTTGGCGGCTACGTTTGGAGACGGGCTACGATTTCAGATCTTTGGGAAAGCAGCGCTGGGGACTGGGCATTTCCATGCAACCGGCCCAGGACGATTTTAGGCTTTCGCTTCTAGCCCGTTGGAACCATTCCCTGAGCGACCCTTGGTCCATCCATGCTGGTGCTGGCATTTTGTACAGCAGTGAATCGGAGGAGTCGGGGGTTTTCGACACGGGTTGGGAGGCACGCATCGGCTTCCGCCATCGTCGCCATGTGTCCATCAATCTGCTTTACCAGGAGCTGCCCTTCGATACTGGCGCGGAACCGGTGTTGGGATACCACGGACCACGGAACGGAACCCATCGTGCCATCTACGGAGGTTTGATGTTTCACGACAAACCCGGTGCCTGGCTGGGTGCCGGAATGCTGGCGGGTTTCGGCGTACTGATGATCATTGCATTGAGACTTGGTGTCTGAGAAACCATTGAGCATACGATTTCGTCCCATTGAATAGACTGGAAGATAAATGAGCGAAGGCGCAATTCTGGATGCCATTTCCAAGCATCGATCCATACGAAGTTACAAACCCGATCCGGTATCCGAAGACTTGATTCAGGAAGTACTTGAGGCGGGCATACGTGCCTCGTCTTCGGGAAACATGCAGACCTACTCGATCATTGTTACGCGAGAACGAGCTCTTCGCGAACGGCTGTCCAAACCTCACTTTCACCAGAACATGGTATTGGATGCGCCGGTGCTCATCACTTTTTGCGCCGATTTCCATCGCATGCGTAGATGGCTCGAACTTCGCAACGCGCCCGATGGTTTCGACAATTTCATGAGCTTCATGGTCGCCACCATCGACGCGGTTCTCGTTTCTCAAAACGTGGCCCTGGCCGCCGAATCCCATGGCCTCGGGATTTGCTACATGGGTAGTACTCTTGCCAGTTGCGATGAGATTGGTGACATCCTCGAGCTTCCAGGCAATGTGGTGCCTGTGGCCGGATTCTCTTTGGGGTGGCCGGATGAGGCGCCCGAATTGCGCGACCGCCTACCCTTGGGCGGACTGCTGCACTATGAAACCTATCAGAGTTATAGCGACGAGCGCGTGCTGGAGATCTACAAGGATCGCGAGCTTGACGGATGGAAACGCTACATGGCTCATCCCGAATTGCGAAGGCGCGTGGAGGAGGCGGGCGTGGAGAATTTGGCCCAGCTCTACACAAAGGTGAAGTACAGCCGGGATTCGCATCAGGCTTTTTCCCGCCGCGTGCTGAAGTATTTGGAATCGCAAGAGTTCATGAACCAGGAGGATGATTCATGAGGTCATGCTGGCTTGTCTTCATTCTCCTAGTAGCCCTGGTTTCCGGCACAATGGCCCTTGAGCAGGTTGAGAGAGGGCCAGGCTCCCGTCATTTTTTAGAGGGTGGAGTGCTTCTCGGTTCGGAAACGGACATCCACAGTTACCTGGAATCTCCGATTCGAGCATTTGTGGAAACAGGAATTTCACTTCGGCCCTTAAACTCGCGGGGAAACAACCTGGGCCTTTCCCTTGGCATGTCTTCGGGTCACGAGGATCAGCGTTTTTATCTCGCCCCGCATTTTTCTAGGCAGGTTGGCGACAACTGGAGAATTGAAACTTCTGGTGGAATACTTTGGAGCAATCATGACAGTCCCATGAGTTCGGATTTCTTCGAAACTGGTCAGCATTGGCGCATAGCCCTGAAACGCAATAGTCGATTCTCACTTTGCTATGTGTACGAACAGATGGACTATAGAATCGACGGCGGAGCTCACGACAATTACGCGGGATCATTCAGTTCGAACTATGTTGGTATCACTTTAGAGAAGGAGCCTCCATCTCTGATCAGCTTTGCGGTGGCTGCGACTCTTGCGACATACTGGTTCCGACAAATGGCCACACATTGGATCGCAGAGGCAAAATAGGGACACCATGCCACCGAAGAAAGCATTGCTAGGGCTTGCTCATCCAAAGTGGGAGGACATGGCTTATGTGCAGTGGCTCTGGAATGATTCCGCCACCATGGAGGCGGTGGGCGGCACCCACAAGCTTTGCAATGATGCCGCACGCCGGTGGTTTGCGAAGGTGGTGGATCCGGGAGGGCCGAGTCATTGTTACTTTCTTATCTACGATGCAGATGACAAGCCCATCGGCGAGGTGAGCAGTCATCGCATGGATCTCCAAACTCGAGTGGCTGAGTTTAACATCAAGGTCCAGGCGTCCCATCGCGGGCGAGGTTATGGCAGCGAAGCGCTGCGCGTGTTCTTCAAGCATTACTTTCTAGTTTTGGAAGCTCGCGGCATCGATGATCCCCTCGCTCTTGAGAATTTACAGGGGCGAAAGATTCTCGAGGATTTCGGATTCGTACAGGATCTTTCTGTGAAGGATGCACATATGATGCGTCTGAGCCGGGAGCGCTATCTCGATCTACATTCGGTGGAGGAGGGGTGATGGAAAACATTTGGAAACATGTTCTCCTGGAGGGTGAGTATCCGAAGCGGGCTCGTGTGGTGGCTGACATTCCTTGGGACGCGATCGGCACACTTCCCCAAGGTGCGAAACACAGCATCTATCAGGAATTGATGCACCTTATTAGCTGGCACAAGGTCATACTTTCGGGAAGCGAGGAACTCTATCGGGAGTGGATGTCTGGCGAGCGCTTTCCTCGCGAGCTGGTTCCCGCCGATCCATCCGCATGGGATGCTCGAGTTGCCGAGTACCTTGGTGATCTATGGAGTCTGGCTGAGAAAGCCAACACGATCGATCTCGATGCCGAGATTGGACCCGGCACTACCTTCGGCGATGTGTTCATGGCCATGAGCGCGCACAATGCCTATCACATTGGTAAAATCGTGGCATTGAGACAGCAATTGGAATGCTGGCCGGAAGAGGAAAAATCATGAGTCTATCCGTTCGCGCATACGAAGACGGTGATCTCGAAGCCTGTCGACAGCTTTGGGTGGACCTCACCCAGCGGCATCGCGACCTTTATGACAGCCCCGATATCGGCGGAGATGATCCGGGCAAACAATTGGACGAGCACTTGCGTCGCCCGGATTTTGCGGGTCTTTGGGTCGCGGTGGATGGTGGTGAAATCTTCGGACTAGTGGGTCTGCTCCACTCGGGTGAGGAAACTGAAGTGGAACCCATCGTCGTAAGGCCAGGACATCGATCTCGCGGCATCGGAAAACATCTCTTGGATCACGTGTGCGCGGAAGCGGCGAAATACGAGGTCGGATACCTGAGCATACGTCCCGTAGCGCGCAACGTGGAAGCTATGGCCATGTTCGTGAATGAAGGTTTCGATCGAGTCGGGCACGTACAACTTCTCAAAGCCCTCAAGCCTACCCAAATTCCCTGGCGCGATGGCATGACCATGCATGGCAAGAAGCTGAGGTTTTAGCATGCGCTTGCGCATTCTGCAGTTGAAACCTCAAGAGGAGGAAAAGAAAACCAAGCTTCTTCGCGCTGCCGGACATGATCTGGATATGCAGCCATTTTCTGGGACCGCCACTCTCAAGGAGATGGCGTCCAATCCTCCCGATGTCATCGTCATCGACTTGGATCATGTTCCATCCCAGGGCAGAGATATTGCCGTGGCTCTAAAACATCGTGCCGCCACACGGGGAATTCCCATCGTCATGGCGGGCGGTGTCCCCGGCAAGGTATCGAAGATCATGATCTTGCTGCCGCATCTCACCTATTGCGAGTGGACGCGCATCCGCGGCGCCATTCGCAGTGCCCAGAAACAGGATCAAAGCCAAGATCCGCCTGAGTCTGTTTTTGCCGCGTATGCGGGACGTTCCTTGTCGGCTAAGCTTGGGATCAAGCCGAAGGATCGAGTGGCGTTGCTCAGTGCTCCGGCAAGCTTCAAGACTACTTTGGGAAACCTTCCGCCGGGCGTGAAGTTGGCAGGCCAAGCGCGTGGGCCCTTTTCCGTGGTAATTCAATTCTTGAGCAGTCGAAATGGTCTCGAACGCCGCTTCCCTGTGGCCGCAGGTGCTTGCGAGGAAAAGGGCCGACTCTGGATCGCTTGGCCCAAGAAGTCTTCAGGGAAAGCCAAGGACCTGGACCAAAGGGTGGTGCGCGCCTTCGGACTGGCGGAAGGCTGGGTGGATTTCAAAATTGCATCCTTCGATTCCACCTGGACAGGACTCTGTTTTGTGCGAAGGAAGTAAAAACCCCGCGCCGGATCCGACGCGGGGTTCATGCAAGCGATCCTGTGACTACTTCACCAAAATCATCTTTCGGGTCTCTTCATATTCCCCGGACAGGAGTTTAGACAGATAGACACCGCTGGTCATTCGAGTGCCGTTTGCATGAGTCCCGTCCCACTCAATGGCGTGAGGGCCGGCGGCCTTGTGTTCATCCACTAGCACCTTTACAAGACGACCCTGCACGTCGAAAACCGCCAAGTTTACATGCCCGGCTCGGGCCATGTTGAAACTGAGGGTGGTTTTGGGGTTGAATGGGTTCGGGTAGTTCGGCATGAGCTTGGTCAATGCAGGAGCTTCCTCGGGAGCCTGCGTGGCCACGGCGCTCGAGCCGTAGAAGTGCAAAGCCGGTGCCCATGAAGTCTCGATGTAGACTTGCTCGATTTCGTCGAAGATTTCGAAGAGAACCTGGTCCACGAGAACTGGAGCGGAGTTATTATAGAGAAAGAAACTGCTACCCAATCCGTGTGGGGCCGGATAGATCGGGCTGCCTCCGATTGCCATTCCGTCGGAGATTCCCTGGTAGTAACCAGTATTCCAGATGCGGAGGTCGTTCGTGCCTGTAGTGTGATAGGCGAAGTCGGTATAAATACGTTCTCCGATATCAAGAAGGGCCGGCGCTCCAGGCGAGAGCGACACCTGATTCACGGCGTGGGCGCGGTAGAAAATGTCCAGTGGTACGAAGGCATCGAGATAGGTTTCCGACTGGTCTTCGTTTCTCATGGAGAAACAGACCTGATTGATGTCCTGGTCGTTCAAATATCGAAACCACCGAGTGGCATTGCCTGTTGGGGCCGGCAGCAATACGCTGCCTTCAGCATTGAGATGCGTCAAGACGATCTCGTTGTCTCGAGCGCCGAGGCAATAGATTCGCACGCCGTTGGGGTCACTGGTCGTGTAGTCGAAGGTTCCTGTTACGTACTGATCGAAGCTCAGGTACTGGTTTGAATCCCAGTCGAAACCGAGATTCGAGAGGCCGTGGGCATCCCAGTTGTAGTTCACCAGAATGAAGTCTTCCCAGAGAATTTCTGATTGGTCCAGACTCAAGAACTGGAAACGCAGCGCGTCCACCGGAGAAGGGCCACTATAGATGGTAAAAAAGTGTGAGCCGAAATCCATGGGTGGCGTTATCTCTACGCCACCGCTTGCACCGTAGTCGGGGACGAGTGAGCCCTGATAGAATGGGCGCACGTAGAGCAACCCTGGCTCATCGCTAATGAAATCATGTTCGATGTAGAGATCATCCTCATACTGGATCCACGAGGGCTGTGTATGACTGAAGACCAGATTGTTGATGCCCTTAGCGCTGAAGCGGTAGTCCACGGGGATGAAAAACTCCAGCAGGGTTTCGCTCCAGTCCGCGCTGAACATGTAAACGCCGATCTGATCGACCTTCACATCTCCATCTGAGACCGTGAAGTAGAGACTGCCGCTGGACTCTCCCTGGGGAAAAAGGGGTGATCCCTGCCAGGCGGCACTGGGGGTAATCGCGCCGTTGGTAAGCGGGATGATCCGCATGCGAGCGCCCGCTGGATCGTCGACCTTGTAGCTGAAGGAAACATCAACGTGCTCGTCATTAGCCATTCGGGCATAATT
>JACNKJ010000316.1 GCA_014382085.1 bacterium | reverse complement strand
TCAAGTATCGTGTGCTCAACAATGGAACTGTCGTCACACCAGTCTTGCAGATCACCGGAGGCGCGGACCTTGCGGAGCCCTTCGCTGTGGCGCAGGAAGAGCGAGTTCATCCCGGCGCCCTGCTTGTCATCGACGAAGCCAATCCCGGAAAACTCAAACTTAGTCACGGCGAGTACGACTGTAAGGTCGCCGGAGTTGTGAGCGGCGCAGGTGGCGTGAATCCGGGACTGACCTTGAGTCAGGACGGCGTCTTTGATGAGGGTAAAAACCTGGCTCTATCGGGCAGGGTCTATGCCATGGCCGATGCTTCCAATGGCGCCATCCATCCCGGCGACCTGCTCACCACATCCGGTCGCGAAGGTCACGCCATGAAAGCCACCGATCGCGATCGCTCCCACGGAGCCGTGATCGGGAAAGCCATGACTTCTCTTGAAGAGGGAACGGGACTTGTTCTCGTCCTCGTGAACCTTCAGTAGGAGGCGTCATGAACAAGACATTCTTACTGATTCTTAGCCTGGCCTCTTTGGCCATGGCAACCTGGACGGCGGAGGGCGCCCCCCAACTCGATGCCGCAAGCACCAAAGTTGGAGCGACTTTCCCCTCCACCTTGAATCCGAATCTCGCGCTAGCCTTGAAGCTCGATTTGCCCCCCACAGTTCGAAACGAAGAAGACCTTCCATGTGGCGGAAATCGTGTGGGTGACATCGAACCCGCTCCGCAGGGATTGAGGACCTCTCTTGCGGATGCCACCTGGTATGAGCATCCCGAGGGCGGCAGCATCGCTCGCCTCGAACTACAGTCGAGAGGCGCTACGGGTCTGCGGGTCGAGCTCGAAGATCTCGCGGGAATGGAACTTAGGGTCTATGACCCCGAAGGGCTTCATGTTCTCGGACCTTATGTGAATCCGACCTTGTCCGAAGAGGGCAGCTTCTGGTCCACGGTCATCTTTGGCGAGAAAATAGGTCTGGAATTCCGAGTCCTTCCCGGAATCGAGAGGCCGCGTGATCTTCCGGAGATTCTCTCCGTGGCCTACCTTTTCGAGACTTTCGATCGCGGCGATCGCTGGCCTCCGGGCGGTACCTGCGATGAGGACATCAATTGCTATTCTGGCTGGGCAGGTTCCACTGAAGATGATGCTGTTGGCATCATGTTCTTCAACTGCGACGATTCCGGTTGCGGTCAGTGCACCGGCGCCATGCTCAACCGAACGAACGGCGATTTCGCCCCTATCTTCATGACGGCCCGCCACTGCATCAGTGATCAAGCCACCGCTAGCACCTTGATCATTTTTTGGGAGTTCGAGGCGGACGTTTGTGACGGTACGGACCCGCCCTTGAACAGCCTACCGAGAAATGACGGTTCACAGTTACTGAAGACCGACTACGAAAGCGAATGGACGCTTCTTGGTCTATGGCAAAATTCTCTTTCAACAGCGTATCTCGGATGGGACGTAAACTACCTCGGCAATGGAACCAGCACTACGGGCGTCAGTCACCCTGGTGGAATGTCCAAGCGGATTTCCTTCGGTGAAAAAATTGGCGACGACTCCTGCCTGGGTGCGGACGAGTGGCTGATACAGCATGACCTCGGGAGGACATTTCCGGGAGCTTCCGGTTCGCCGCTCTACGATGCAAGCCGTCGAGTTCGCGGGACCTTGTCCTGCGACAATCGGGAGTGCCCCGATGAAACCTCCTCTTATGCCGAGTATGGGCGCATGGATGTGGGATATCCCGAAATACGCTGGTACATCTACAACATGTACAGTCCTACCTATGTGAACGGCGCCGTGGCTGGCGATCCCGGAAACGACGGAGATTCCGAACGCGGAAATTCCACGCAGCCCTTCGACACCGTTTACGAAGGAACTTACTGTATTCCAGCGGGAGGCACGATTTACATAGATCCGGACACCTACAGCGAAACCTTCACGCTCCGGCGGCC
This sequence comes from bacterium, assembly GCA_014382085.1. Classification (GTDB taxonomy): domain Bacteria; phylum Krumholzibacteriota; class Krumholzibacteriia; order JACNKJ01; family JACNKJ01; genus JACNKJ01. Next base: position 4,187 of record JACNKJ010000316.1, on the reverse strand, counting down.
CATGACATTGCGGCGCTGGGGTACTTCCGGAACCGTCATCATCGGCTCGCCTTAGGGCGGAAAGGAGAATTCCATGAAACGCAGCACCGGCATTTTACTGTGCTTAGCCTTCCTGGCGATTTTGGTCTTTCCGGTCCAGGCCCAGATTCAACTAGGAAGATCCGTTTTCGGCAATGGCGGTTCGCCTGCATTCGGCGCAAACATCGGAATGAACGGAACCTTGGGGCAGTCGGTCATCGGCCTGACCCAGGGCGATTCGTATCAACATCACATAGGATTTTGGTTCAAGGAGTCGATACCCACATCGCTTGATGATCTACCCGGATTGCCGACGATCCATCAGCTGGGACAGAACCAACCGAATCCTTACAATCCGAAGACTTCCATTAGCTATGCCATTCCCACGGCGGAGCTCGTGAACTTGCGACTCTACGACATCAACGGACGATTGGTTCGCACGCTGCTTAGTGATGTCCAGAACCCAGGTTTCTACGAGTACGTTCTGGATGGACGTGGCATGTCCAGTGGAGTTTACTTCTACCGGCTTGAGGCGGGATCCTTCACGGAAACCAAGAAGATGGTCCTATTGAAGTAGTCGGCGTTTAGATCCAAGAAAGCTCGGCGGTCAAAAGGCCGCCGAGCTTTTTTAGGGTGTGAAGCCGAGAATCATCTCGCTGTTGCTGTTGGAATTGATGTCGGTACTACTCCGAATACAATCGTTGGCCGTCGAGCTCAACACGCGTTGAAAGCTGAGATGATTTTCCAATTCTGATCCGGTATATTCGAAGGTTTCATCCCAATCGCCCGCAGAACCGTGGAGCAATTCGCCCCCGCTCCAATTCATGACGATATGTTCGGTGCTTTCGGTGTTCCCATAGCTGACAACCTGAGTCCAGTCGAGAAGGAAAGAGTGTGCTTCTGTGCCTTCTTCATTCATCTCGATGCTTAGTGCACCGTGATTACGATAGGTTTGTGGCTCTGTGTATGAGTTGTCGAAAAAGAGTGTGAAGGTGGATCCGCTCCAGCTTCCTCCCTCCAGCGGGAACATGAACTGATTGGTCACCCAATGATCGGCCTGAGTGCAATCGTTACCTTCGTAGTGCAGATATTCCGCCACCGACTCCATGCGTATTTCGCAACTATGCAGGTCGAAAACCCCGCCCTCGGGTTCCTCTTCAATATTCACGATGAGATTCGCGCCTCGCTTGAGGTCAAAAGGGCTTTGGTAGTAGCTGTTCGAAACCGCTACCAACAAGTGTGCACCTTGTATTCTGTACTCTCGCAGTCCCTCGATAATCACTTCCGAACCTGAGGCCAGATGGCTGAGCGAACCACCTAGCCTTTTGTAAACATGAATCTTTAGATTCTCGGTATCGAGTTCCGCACTCGACAGAGAAAAGTGGGCTTTGGAAGTTTCATTGAAGTAACTGTGATCGAGCCGAATGTTGAAACAATTGGCCGATAGATCGGCATAATCGGCGCTGAATACGTAGTTAGTATCTTCCACCTCGTTGATGGACCAATTGCCTTCCGCGAAATTGACGAAGACAAGATCGCCGTAGTCAGTTACTTCAGCTCCCACGTAGTCCTGTACCCAATCGTGCCACCAGATATCACTGGAGTCGTCACCAAAGGCCAGTATCAGGTTTTCAGGTGTAGCGGCCTCGTCCTCATCGAGCAGCTTAGCGAAGAATTCGAGTCCCCACCGATTATCATTACAGGCCCAATGGAGGAAATCCGACATGCCGAGGGAAAAATTGGCAATGTTGGGATCTTCGATGGGACTAGAGCCCTGATAGAGACCGGTCAAGGTTGCTAGCACTTGCTCGTCTTCCAAAACCACAGAGTCAATTCCCCCCGGACCAAAGCGCATCTCCGCCCAGCGACGCGCCCCCCAGAGGAGCCATGCATGTCGAAACTCATCAGCGTTGTAAGTTTCCAAAGCGATTTTTGCTAACTCCAGTACCATTTCACCCTGTGCTTCCATCGCCGTCGCCAATCTATGGGAATTGTCCAGCCCATCGGCAGCAATGGTCAGATAACCCTGAATACTGCCTTCCTCTTGGAACCTTCGATACCTAAAGGATAATCTCACGCTGCCCGAATATGGGTCGATCTCGGGATTGAATTTTAATGCCACCTTCATGACATCCAGGCTCACATTCTCAGCGTCCTCCTCATCGTAGCCAGTGAAGTCGACACCTGCAGCCTCAAGAGCATTGGCACTTGTGACAAGATCGGCCAGAACTTCCTCTACGGCTGCCTGACGATGGGCAGGCACCTCAACGCGAAAGCGGCGATTGGGTGTGTCAGGATAGTCGTAGGCCACAATGTCCGTGACTCCGAGAAATTCTGCCATGACATCTTCATCACTTCGCTCAGCTTCCAAGACGACGATCTCGGCGACAAGTCTTCCCTCGGATAAATCAGCGGGAAAGAGAATCGGCAGGTCTTCATCCCAGACCTGCAGGTAATTGCCTTGAGTTCCTGCCAACGGTGCGACAATAGAAACGCCTACGGTACAATCCCGTGGAAGCCCTTCAAGTCGATATAGGGATGTGACTTCATGAGATTGCTGGGGATCGCCCAGCTCATAAAGTTCAAGGGACGCAGTTTCCTCGAATTCCCCATCTGCAATGGTAATGGTTACGGTTCCGTCGCCCAAGGATCCGCCCTCGGTTCCGATATCAGCCTCTGCAATGAGATCATCGTCATCAGGTGGATCGGTACCTGGATCCTGAGGGCCCTTATCGGTGGAACAAGCGAGCAAAGATAGAAGAGCGGCAATGGAAATCGTGAGAAGGATCCTCATCTGGCCTCCCAATGGGCGGGGAAGCGCTGAGTCTGCCAACTTGAGAGTATTCAGTCAATCGGGGTCCGAAACAAAAAACGCCCAGACCTTTGCCCGGGCGGTGACAATTCGAATTCGCTTGATGTTATTGGAAACTGAGCAACTTCACATCGAATACTAGCATGCCCGCAGGCGCGCCGGTGCGGCCCTGATAGGCCAGTTCTTGGGGAATCCAGAAGCGGCGGGTTTCTCCCACCACCATGAGTTGCAGGCCTTCGGTCCAGCCGGCGATCACGCGATTGAGTGGGAAGGAAGTGGGCTCGCCGCGAGGAATGGACGAGTCGAACATTTCGCCGTCGGTGGTCCATCCCGTGTAATGAACGGTAACGTTGCTGGTAGCGGTGGGATACTCCACGCCCGTACCCTTTTCAATAAGCTTGGAGGCCAGACCCGAAGCCGTGATGTGGGCATCCGAAGGAGGACCGGCCACATCGGAAGGGGCTGCAGGCGGTTTGGGCATTTTGTTGAAGCTGAGCAACTCCACGTCAAAAACAAGCATGCCCGCGGGGCGGCCTTCGCGCCCTTGATAGGCCAACTCCTCGGGGATCCAAAGGCGACGCGTCTCGCCTGTGACCATAAGCTGCAAGCCCTCGGTCCAGCCGGCGATGACCTGGTTCAGGCCGAAGGTGGCCGGTTCGCCTCGATTGTAGGAAGAGTCGAACATGATGCCGTCGGTGTTCCATCCCGTGTAATGGACAGTGACCTTGTCCACCGAGGAGGGATGATCTTTGCCCTCGCCGGCCACGATAACCTTGGAGGCCAAACCGGAATGAGTCACTTCGGCATCGGTGGGCGGCGCGGCGACATCGTCGGGCGCGGGAATGGTTTCGGCCAAGGCAGCCATGCTGAAGACCAGGGCCAGGGCGGCCAGTAGAAGGAATGTCGATCGAGTGAATTTCATGTTTCCCTTTCCGGGCTGTGAGGAAGATTGTGTTTCCCTGGCCAAGATGATCCCTGGCGGCCAGGAAATCAAGGATCAGCTGAGTGGATAGTATTGGCGATAGATTTCAATCATCTTCTCATAATGTGCCAGCGGCACGCCCTTGAAGATGGTATTACTGGAACTGTAGATGTATCCGCCACCTGGTGGGCCATGCTCCAAGGCGTATCGCGCCGAGGCAATCACTTTCTCCACCGGCCCAGCGTGCAGAGCGCCACAATCCACATTTCCCATGAGAGCCATTCGCCCCTGGGTCAGTTTTTTTATCACGGCCAAGTCCATTCCAGCAATGGGATCGATGGATTGAATACCGTCAAAACTCAGTTCCATTATTCGATCCAGGATCATGCGCAGGTCGCCGTCGCTGTGAAGGATGATGGGCAGGTTTTGGCTCTT
>JACNKJ010000047.1 GCA_014382085.1 bacterium | reverse complement strand
AAGATAGGAATCTTCGATGCGAGGCAATTAAAGGCGTCCATGACGCTGGGAACAAAACGTGGCCAGGGTATCCACTTACGTCTGTAGACGCTGTTGCCCCTGCAGAAGTTTGGGCGACTGGGCGTAGAGCTGATTGCGATCCATGAAGTGGGCAAGTGCTTCTTCGGCCGCTTCCAGTTCAAGCCGAATCTCACCTTCACGACTTTCCACGAATTCCCTTTGCTCTCGAGCTTGCCCCTGACGGTATTCCAGATTGAAGGCTTCGAGTTCCTGCACCAGAAAGCCGGCCAGACTCGCCGCGAAATCGGCATCATGGGGTGCCCGCAGTTTCATCTCCATGTAACCGCTACGTGGATCGCGGATGAAGCTAAGACCCTTGCGAATTTTCTTTAGAAGTTCTTCGCGTATTCCACGGTCATCGACGCCGGGTTCTTCGAGACCGTAAACCGAGTAGAGGCTTTGATCCAATTCTCCACGGAAGCGCCAGCGACGCTCGGCTGCGCGCCCCAACAATCTTTCGGACTCCAGTATTTTTCCGAAGAGCTCCTCGGTGGAGGCCGCTCCGTCCAGCGAAATGCCCGCAATTCCCGATAACTGTCCCAGGAGCAGGGAGGATCCTTCTTCAGTTTGGGGAAGCAGGCTTACACGAGCCGTGTACACGGGAGTCATGAACAAGGAGACGAGCAGGAATAGGATGAAACCCAGTGCGGCGAAGATGAGCGCGCGCCGCAGTTCGATTTTTCCATTCAGAGATCGGCCTTGGGCGCTCATGGGGCTCCTATTGAGTGCGGTCGATGACCAGCCAAACCGTTGCCACGCTGGCAATGATGGCCGCGATCTCGCGCAGCGTTTGCAGCTTGCTGTCGCCCTCCTTGGGAACTTCAAAGGGCACAACTATGGTTGAACCCGGCAGGATATCCGGCTGATTGAAACCGAACCACCTGAGGCTCCGGGACACGCCATTGGGGTAGACCACATAGCTACCCCTCTTGTCGGCACTGCTGGCGAAGCCGCCGGCCATTTCCACATAGTTCTTGAGGCTGCGGCCCTTCACATAGATCACGCTGGTGGAGAATCCCACCGCCCCCACAACCTTTACCGTGTGAGATTGGGATGGAACAGTGACCACGTCGCCCGGTGCGAGAATGGGATCATGAGCGCTGCCGGGACTATTTAATGCCTTTTGCAGATCGAGGGCGACAATTCCCACATCATCCTGTGCGCGATTGATTCGCGCGCCCAGGGGATCGGCCGTGGGCCGAAGACCGCCGGCGCGCTCAACCACATCCGAAAGACGCGCAGCGGGTTTCTCAAGACTGTAGCTGCCGGGGAAAAGAAATTCGCCGCGCAGTTCTACGCGCCGCTGATCGCCCCACCAGGGCAAGCGTCTGAGGGCTACATGATCATGAGCTTGAAGCAAAAAATTCTCGGATTCGCTGAGCCAATTATCGCCGAGGCTCACCTCGATAAGATCTACGAACTGCTCGGGCACAGGACTGGCCTCAGGACTTTCCATGGCATCTTCCCTCAGGCGAAAAACCTGCACGCGGGAAAGATCGGCGGGTTCAAGTGGCCCACCGGCCTTGAGGATAAGATCGCGCAGACTGCTTAGGTCGCGGAACTCGTAGCGACCGGGATTGCGGACCTGCCCTGATATTTCCACGGATGCTCGATCTTCTAGATCCCACTTGGAAAAAGTTGTCAGGCGGTCGCGGCTGCGAAGTAAAATGGGCGCGCCCTTGCCCCTAAGCTGATCCCCCAGATGGAAATCTACCGTGGAGCGTCCCAGATCGGCATTCTCCCGATCGAGCAAGGCTCGCTCGAGGAGTGTGTCAGGCCATGGACCGCCAGCGCGGGCCACCAGATCGGCTACGCTCATACCCGGCCTAAATTGATAGCGGCCCGGCAGTTTTAGATTGCCTTGAACTTCCACCCAGTTGTCCACACGATTTTCAATGCGCCGTACGGTGATGCGATCGCCGTCTTCCAGGGGAAAGCCCGTGTTGGAGCTATCCATGTCCAGGTGAACGCGATCGGCCTGCCCCGCCGATCGTTGATCCGGGGGAAGGATGCGCTCTAAGGCCAGGGCTTCAGTTGATGCCTCGGCAAGCAAACCCCCGCCGAAGGCGAGTAGGTCGCCAAGGGTTTCACCGTCGCGAATCTCGAAAACGCGCGCACGCCGAACCGCGCCCAGAAGCTCCACCGCCCCTCCCCGTGCGGGCAGGAAAACCGTGTCGCCTTCTCGAAGCGATAGGTCGCCATCGCGCCGCCCCTCCAAAAGGTAGCGATAGAGATCCAGAGAACCCATGAGTTCGCCATCTCTAAGCAAGCGAACATCGCGAAGGCTGCCTGCGCTTGAGGGTCCACCCGCGGCATAGAGAGCGGCGAAAATGGTGGACACCGAACTTACATCGTAGGCGCCGGGGTGAGCCGCCTCGCCCACCACGAAAACGCGAATGGCGCGAAGCTGCCCGAGGCTGAGTCCAACGAAGGTGTCGCCCTCGCCGGGTTCATCGCCGATACCCGAGTAAGAGTCGGATAAGGACCGACGCACTCTGCTTTCCGCCTCGGCCAGGGTCAGGCCCGCGCAGTGAATTTTTCCACTTCCTCGAAGCATGATGGAGCCGTCGCGCTCCACCACCCGCTCCTGACGAAACTCGACCTCGCCCCAGACATCGAGCAAAACCTGGTCCCCGGGACCCAAAATGTATCCCGAAGGTACGGGGCCAAAGGCTGGACCTCGCAAATGCTCGTCGCCGGCTGTGAAAAACTCCATGCCGAAAACGGGATCCCCTTCCGCCGCCGGTCCGGGCACTCCCATTTGCGCGCTGTCCTCATCGGCTTCGGCAGCCAACCAAGTGCCCGGCAATATTACCAGAGGACGCGCATCGTCCATGGGCATTTCACTTCGTCCCGGTGGCAGCAGACTGTCCGGCGTAGACGCGACCGGCAACCCAAAGGCTGCGTACCCCAGTCCTGCGGCACGCGCAGCTCGACTAACATCCTTTTCAGTTGGATTTGCGGTAGCCAGTACCGGAAGCAACAGCACAAGGAGAACGGCCGCGAAGCGGGCCGGAAGTGCTCCGTCCATGGTTCGTCCTCCATGACGAGGGTTTGCGAGTGCATAAGGCTATCGTATGCCTGACAAAGTGGTCAACGAACGATTGATGCAGGCCAAGGCATCCGCTAGGGTCATTTCATGGGAGGGATGATGCGAGCATTCTTCAAGATCATAGTTCGTCTGATTTTGCTGGCCATCGCGGTCTTGCTGATAGTGTTCTTTTCCCGCAGCCCCCGCAACGATCGCGAATGGATGCCCGATTTCGCCACTTTGCCCGAGATCACAATCGAGGGCGATCAACTGAGTATCCGCCATATTCGCAATTCCCGTTATGATGCCGAGGCCAGGGCCACGGTGGCCCACTATGATCGCACTTTCGACCTCAATAGACTCGAGAGCGTTTGGTTTGTCCTTTCACCTTTCCGTGAAGACTGGCGCGGCCCCGCTCACAGCTTTCTCAGCTTCGGATTCGCCGACTCCAGCTACCTGGCTGTGTCGGTAGAGGCGCGCAAGGAAATCGGCGAAAGCTATACCGTCTGGAAGGGACTCTATCGAAACTTTGAACTGATATACGTGATCGGCGACGAGCGGGACCTCATTCCGCTTCGCACGAATATCTGGAAGGATGACGTCTTCGTCTATCCCGCCAAAACCAATCCTGAAAAGACTCGCGAACTATTGCTCGATGTACTCGCCCGCACGATAGAATTGCAGGAAAAGCCCGAGTTCTACAACACGCTCACGCAAAACTGCACTTCCGCTCTGGGCGAGCATGTGAATCGGATTGCACCGGGCAAGGTGCCCAATAGCTGGAAGCTGATCATCACGGGATACTCCGACGAGTTGGCCCTGGATGCGGGTCTCATCGATTGGGATGGCGACATCGAAAGCGCGCGGGAGCGATTTCGAGTGAACGAAAAGGCGATGCTCTACGCGGATGATCCGCGATTCTCCACGCTCATTCGCGAGTCTGATTGAGCCTTACTGCTTCACAACCTCATCCATGAAGACTCTGGTGGGCAGGGCCGGTGTGTGCTCACCGCTTTCCACCAGCGTCTGCACGGCGGTGATGCCCGCCAAGGTTCTCTTCACATCTCCCACTTCCACAGACTCGCCCGCCTGAAAGAGTTTTCGCACGTAAAACCCTGCAACAATGTTTCGGGTTACCTCTCGCGATCCCAGTCCGAAGGTAAGCGCAAAGGCCAGGGACAGGCCCGCCAAGAGCACCATAACAATGCCGAGAACGATCTGGGTTTCGATCTTCAGCTGGGCTACGACCATGAGAACCACAACAAAAAGTACCATGGATGAAACGAGGCGTCCGAGCAGGGGCGCGAATTCCACACCGGAATCCACGGCCACCTGAGTCAGTGTTCGACCCAGGAACTGCACGACCATCATGCCGAGAACCAGAACCAGGAAGGCGGATAGTAGGTTCGGCAGATAGCCGAAGAAGGCCGCGATGGCGGCGGCCACCGTTCCCAGACCCACGGCCTGCGTGACACTTTGCGTGAAGAGCAGAACGAGCAGAAAGTAAGCCGCGCGACTGATCAGCTTGCCCGGTTTATCCTTCATGCCGAACTTTTGGAGGGTGCTGCTCAAGCCCACGCGATCGAGCAATTCATTGAGCTTGAAACGATCGAAACTTACCCGAATGGTTTTCTCCACTCGGATCATCCACATCCACGAAAGTGCTCTTTTTGGCCTTTCGAATGTGATTCAAGCAGTGATTCACCTTTATTCGCTTCACCCAGGTGCCAAAACCGGCCCGATTTTTCGAAGCGAGGCAAAGCAAAACAGGCCTTCACGAAGACTCCCTGAGCCAGATCCTCGGCGGTTTCGGGCGATCCGGTCATATAGCGGCAATTGGCTAAAATCATGTCCTGTTGCCGCTGAACCAGGCCCTCGAAGACCCTCAGATCACCCGAAGGTGAGTCCTGGGCCCGCTGCAACAGGACATCATCATTGTCGTGCTGGCTCATATTCCGGTTTACCTTAAAATCCTGCCTCTAAGACACCCTTTTTCCCTCGGGAGTCACTTTCCGAAACGGGACCTCATTTCAGGGGAAAGCAAGCTCACCCGCGCGCTGTTACCCGCCCGCAAGCTCTTGCCATGAAAGCAAATACGAGATTTGGCATTTTTCTGTGACTTCATCCAAGCGGGCAGTGTCCAGGAGCTGAGTACGGGAGGAGGGGGATGTTTTATTTTCCCAAAGCAGGCCTCCCGCCTCATTCGGGCTCGGGGGGGAATTGATCTTCTTGGACCATCGAACCGCTCCTCCCCGGGCGCACTATTCAGCGAATCCAGGGAGCGCGCCCCATAGCTTTGCAAGTGCTCAGGCCGGGAGGGAGATCGCAGGCTCCCCCCGGCATTTTTTTGGATCCAGGAGTTCTGGGTTGGGAATCATCCCGGAGGTGGACCGTTGGCGACGGGGCAAGATGCTTAAAAAAGTGGTTTCTGCCTGCAACATTGCGAGTTATGGTTGCCATGATTCCGCGAGAGAAGTATTCTGTCGCGCGAAATTCAAATCCTCATGGGGAGGCTCTCATGAACAGATCCGTACTGGCCTTCGGGCTTATCCTTCTCCTCCTGCCGCTAGTTGCCGGCGCCGACGACGTGACGGGCAAGCTGGGTGTCGGCTTCGAGTTTGGCACTCAGAAGATGGTAGGTGGCCAGAGGGACTACAGTGATATCCATCACAATATCTCTGCTCACATTCGTTATGGGCTCAAGCCAAATTGGTCTCTTGAGTTGGGATACAAGGGTGGCTGGTCCCATCCGGGAATCGACAAGCGATCCGAAGACGCCGGATTGAGCTTTCCCTCCACCATGGATCTCTACAGTGTGTTCCATGAACCGCGGTTGGGTTTGCTCTATCACCTCACGCCTAAGAAGAGCCTGTCCCCCTATGCACAGCTTTCACTGGGCATGATCCGCAACTACGTCGTGGACCGTCGGAAGTACGCCGAGTTCAAGGGCCCCTTCGTGGAAGGCCATGGACTTCGCGGCCACAATGAAGATGGCGAGCTGATGGAACTCGACTCATGGAACTTCGCGGGATTCGCGG